>JBEGPY010000001.1:0-52521 GCA_041181205.1 Actinomycetota bacterium
TGATGTTTCAGATGAGGTTATGGCGAGCCTGGAATAAGTTCGTCATAGGTAAGGCCTAGGCTAGAAACCTTGCAATGAACCTAAGGAAATGGTGGCCGTAATGCGCGTACTAGGGATTGATCCTGGTCTAACGCGCTGCGGTATCGGAATCGTTGAAGGTAGCCCTGGATTAGCCTTAAAGATGGTGGGTGTTGGGGTAATTATGACGCCGTCAGACATGGCCCTTGAAAATCGCTTACTTGAAATCGATAAAGGTTTAAATGAATGGATTGCACTATGGAATCCAGATGTGATTGCAGTGGAGCGAGTCTTTGCTCAACACAATGTGCGCACAGTGATGGGTACCGGACAAGCTGCAGGCATTGCTCTACTTATTGCCGCTAAAGCTGGAATACCAGTCATGATGCACACACCCAGTGAAGTTAAAGCTGCAGTCTCAGGATCAGGTCGTGCCAATAAAGCACAGGTTGCCCAGATGGTGCAAAAGATTCTTAACCTTGATTCAATTCCAAAGCCTGTGGATGCAACTGATGCACTTGCACTTGCTATTTGCAATATTTGGCGGGGCGGGGCAACAGCTAGAATTAATCAAGCAGTTGAAGTTGAAAAAACTCGCCTAAGAAAACTGCGTGGATAAATGATTTCAACTCTTAGCGGAACAATTCGCTCACTCTCACAAGATAAACTTGTTATTGAAGTGGGGGGAGTGGGCTTGAGTGTTTTGATCAATCCACCAACAAGTCTGGGATTGACTCTAGGCGCGCAAACAACTTTATACACATCCCTGGTTGTGCGCGAAGACTCACTTACTCTTTTTGGTTTCTTATCAGAGGAAGTACGCAACTTATTTGAATTAGTGCAAACAGTCTCTGGCGTTGGTCCAAAAGTCGCGCTCTCAATTATGGGCGCACTCACCCCAGAGGATTTAGCACGTGCTATTTCACAGGAGGACACTTCGGCTTTTGAGCGTGTTCCTGGAATTGGTAAAAAGGGTGCACAGCGCATGATTTTAGAGTTAAAGGGCAAGCTCAGCGATCTTTCATTGGGTGCAACATATAAAGGTCATCAACCACAATGGCGTGAACAATTACTCAGTGCCTTGGTTTCACTAGGCTTTTCACCTAAAGAATCAGATTCTGCAATTAGTGATGTTGTTAATGATTTGCAGGGCAATGATCAAGACCCTGCAACTATGGCGTTAAGTGAGCTGCTCAAACTAGCTCTGGCCAGTGGAAAGAGTGCACGTGGCTGATAATCAAGAGCGTTTAGTGGGCTCACATATTAAGGGCGAAGAATCCGCGCTAGAACAAGCGCTGCGCCCCAAGACGCTTAAGGATTTCATTGGTCAGCATCGCGTGCGCGAACAGATAGATGTTTTACTTACTGCTGCCCGCCATAGAAATAGCCCAGCTGATCACATCCTGCTTTCAGGTCCACCAGGATTAGGGAAAACCACGTTGGCGCTGATTTTGGCAAGTGAGATGCAGGCACCTATACGTATTACAAGTGGACCAGCTATTACGCATGCGGGAGATTTAGCTGCAATTCTCTCCTCCCTTGTGGAAGGCGAAATTCTTTTCCTAGATGAGATTCACCGCCTGCCTCGTCCAGCAGAAGAGCTTCTCTATTTAGCGATGGAGGATTTTCGGGTAGATGTTGTTGTGGGTAAGGGCCCAGGGGCAACTGCGATTCCACTGCAACTGCCACATTTCACATTAGTGGGTGCAACAACTCGAGCAGGTTTGTTGCCAGGACCATTGCGCGATCGCTTTGGTTTCACTGCCCATCTTGATTTCTATGAGGATTCAGAGTTAGCCCAAGTTATTTCAAGAAGCGCACAGCTACTCGACATTGATATTCACGCCGATGCAATCACAGAAATATCAGGCAGATCGCGTGGGACACCACGTATTGCCAATCGATTACTTCGCCGCGTGCGCGATTACGCACAGGTCAATGCCAGCACATCCATCTCACTCACAGATGCACGAGCAGCGCTAGAAATGTATGAAGTAGATGAGATCGGATTGGACCGTCTCGATCGCGGCGTATTAGTGGCATTAGTTGAGCGCTTTAATGGAGGACCTGTAGGCCTTTCCACATTAGCAATTGCGGTGGGTGAAGAGGTAGAAACCGTTGAAGCAGTTGCTGAGCCTTTCCTAGTTCGAAACGGCCTCATGGCTAGAACTGCGCGTGGAAGAGTTGCAACTGCTGCTGGTTTTGCTCATATAGGACGCACACCACCTGCTGCCATCGCCTCGCTTTTCGACACACCAGCACCTGACGCCTAGACTCTGCACCTATGTCTACAACTACTAAACCAGTAAAGACGACTGCCCGCCCGGCGCGCTCATTGGCAATCTTGTCCCTCGTGCTCATCGCACTGACCGGACTTGTTTTTGTGCAAAGCGCTACAGCAGTACGTCTAGGTCTTGATCTTCGAGGCGGAACTTCAGTCACTCTTCAACCGCGTATCGCACCGGGAGAGAATGGAAAAGTCACCAACGAAGCAATCGACCAAGCAGTCTCCATCATCCGCCAGCGCGTTAACTCACTCGGTGTTGCCGAATCTGAAGTAGCTGCGCAGGGAAGTGGAACTAATCGCCAGATTGTTATCTCTGTTCCTGGAGATACTGGTCGTCGTGTAGTTGAACTCGTAGGACAAACTGCAGAACTTCGTTTCCGCCAAGTGTTGGCAACTGCCACATCAACTGGTGCAGCCGATCCTGCTGCAACTCCAGCTACTGGAGTAAGTCCAGAAGTAAATGCAAAGTTTGCAGCACTTGATTGTACAAAGGCTGAAAACCTTCAAGGTTCAGGTGCTGATGCACCAGAAGACACAATCGTTAGTTGCGATCGCGCGGGATCAACTAAATATATTTTGGCGCCAGCAGAAGTACTCGGTCGTCAGATTTCAAAGGCATCTGCAGGACTTGATGCTCAAAGCGGTAGTGCTTGGTATGTAAGCCTTACTTTTAATGGTGAAGGCACATCAGCATTCGGTGCAATCACTTCACGTGTGACATCTCTGGCACCGCCACTTAACCAGGTGGCAATTGTGCTTGATGGTTTAGTTGTTTCAGCTCCGAGAATTAATGAAGCTATTCCATCTGGAAGTGCACAAATCACGGGAAGCTTCACACAACTTGAAGCCCAAGATTTAGCCAACGTTCTTAAATACGGTGCGCTGCCACTTGCCTTTGATCGCGGTGAAGTACAGCAAGTATCACCGACTTTGGGTGCTGATCAACTCAACGCTGGCCTATTAGCAGGAGGACTTGGTCTAGGCCTTGTTCTTCTCTATTCACTCCTCTATTACCGAGGTTTGGGTCTAGTAACTGTTGGTTCACTCGCCGTTGCTGGATCTCTTGTTTATCTACTCTTCTTGCTCCTTGGTAAGTGGATCGGATTCACATTAACCCTTGCAGGTATTGCAGGAGCGATTGTGGCTATTGGTGTTACTGCCGACTCATTTATTATCTACTTCGAGCGTATTCGAGATGAAATTCGAGAAGGTCGTTCTTTGCGAACTGCGGTTGAGACAGGCTGGAGCCGAGCTCGCAGAACTATTCTGGTTGCTGACTTCGTTTCCATAATCGCTGCAGTCTTGCTGTATTTCTTTGCAGTAGGTGGTGTTCGAGGATTTGCATTTACTCTAGGTTTAACAACACTTGTTGACTTAATTGTTGTCTTTGTTTTCACAAAGCCACTTGTGACGATCCTTTCAAAGGTTAATTTCTTTGCATCAGGTCATCCTTTATCAGGACTATCAGCCAAGAGCACTGGAACACTGCCAGTAGCAGGGGAGGCATAAGAAATGTCAAAGTTTTCAGGTTTAGGCGGCCGTCTCTATCGAG
The DNA here is from genome assembly GCA_041181205.1 of Actinomycetota bacterium. GTDB lineage: Bacteria > Actinomycetota > Actinomycetes > Nanopelagicales > Nanopelagicaceae > Planktophila. Next base: position 3,858 of record JBEGPY010000001.1, read on the forward strand.
GCGAAACATCTATTGAAATCATTGGTCGACGTCGTCGTTGGTATGCAGTCTCAGCTGTTTTTGTTTTGCTCTCTCTCGGTGCACTGAGCATTCAAGGCTTGCACTTGGGCATTGAGTTCAAAGGTGGTTCTTCTTTTACTGTGACGAAGGCTGGCGCATCTATTGAAGATGCGCGTTCAGCCGTTGCAACAGCAGGAATTCCAGGAGAGGCAATTGTTCAGACAATTGGTAGCGACAAGATTCGTGTTCAAACTGGTGCGCTAAATACCGTGCAAAATAATGCTGTCCAAGATGCCCTCGCTGCTAAGTTCTCAGTTGCAGTTGAATCAATCGACACTCAAATTGTTGGACCTTCTTGGGGTAAAGAGATTACACGCAAGGCTCTCTACGGCCTCTTTGGCTTCTTGATCTGCGTGATGCTCTATCTTGCAATGGCCTTTGAGCCAAAGATGGCAGTAGCTGCGATTGCCGCTGTTATTCACGATGTTTTCATTACTGTTGGTATCTACGCACTCGTTGGCTTTGATGTTACTCCAGCGACTGTGATCGGGTTCTTAACCATTTTGGGCTATTCGCTCTATGACACTGTGGTTGTATTCGATAAGATTCGCGAAAACACACGCACAATCACAGCCAGCTCAAAGAGCACTTACTCGCAAGCAACTAACTTGGCAGTTAACCAAACTCTCATTCGATCAATGAATACCTCCTTGATTGCACTATTGCCTGTTGGCTCTATTCTCTTTGTTGGTGCTGGATTACTAGGTGCTGGAACTTTAAAGGATCTCTCTCTTGCACTCTTTATCGGTTTAGCGGTGGGTACATACTCTTCAATCTTCATCGCTCCACCTGTGCTAGCTCAGTTGCGTGAGAAAGAACCTGCGATGCAAGCTCTGGCAAAACGAGTCAATGGTCGTACCAGTCCAGTTGCCTCGGATATTCCTGTCCCTTCAGTTTCTGGAGATCGTCGCGGCCCACGCAATCAACCAAAACGTAAACATCGCAAATAGCGGTACCTAAATGGATACTTTGATTGCACCAGTTATTAGTGCGCTCAAAGAGCACCATGCAACGAATAACTTTGCAGATGTAGAACGGGCTTTCCTTGTTGCTGAAAAGGCACACGATGGTCAACTTCGTAAATCAGGTGATGCATACATCACTCACCCAGTTGCCGTCGCCAATATCCTGGCTGAACTGGGCTTAACTTCTGAAGCAATTATCGCTGCGCTTTTGCACGACACTGTTGAAGACACTGCCTATTCATTAAAAGAGCTTCGCCATGATTTTGGTGATGAGATTGCTGGATTAGTTGATGGTGTTACAAAGCTAGACAAGCTCACGTACGGACCAACGGCAGAGGCTGAGACTGTGCGCAAGATGGTTGTTGCGATGTCTCGTGATATTCGAGTGCTGGTTATCAAGCTAGCTGATCGGCTGCACAACGCGCGCACATGGAAATATGTGTCACCCGAGAACGCTGCGCGTAAAGCCCGTGAGACGCTAGATATCTATGCACCCCTTGCACACCGTTTAGGTATGAACGCTATGAAGTGGGAACTAGAAGATCTCTCCTTTGAAGTCTTAGAGCCTAAGAAGTTTGAAGAGATCGCGCGTTTAGTTGCTGAGCGCTCACCTTCACGCGATAAGTTAACACACGATGTGATTGAGATTGTTACGCAAGATTTAGATGCAGATGGAATCAAAGCAACTGTTACTGGACGGCAAAAGCACTTCTTCTCGGTCTATCAAAAGATGGTGGTTCGAGGCCGTGAATTCAACGACATCTATGACTTAGTTGGCATCCGCGTATTAGTAGAAGATGTCCGTGATTGCTACGCAGTGCTTGGCGCAATCCACGCTAGATGGAGTCCAGTTCCTGGTCGATTTAAGGATTACATCGCTATGCCCAAGTTCAACTTATATCAATCACTTCACACAACCGTGATTGGACCAACTGGTAAAGCAATTGAAATCCAAATTCGCACATTTGACATGCATTCACGTGCTGAATTTGGTATCGCGGCTCATTGGAAATATAAACAGGGCCATGAAAACAATGAGGCTTCTCCAGAAATGCTCTGGCTGCGACAGTTGCATGAGTGGCAGAAAGAGACTGAGGATCCATCCGAGTTCTTAGAAGCTCTGCGCTTTGACTTGGGAACACCAGAGGTTTTCGTTTTCACACCAAAGGGGAGCGTTATTGCTCTTCCAGGTGGTTCAACTCCGGTGGACTTTGCCTTCTCAGTCCATACCGATGTTGGTATTCGTTGCGCCGGTGCAAAAGTAAATGGCCGACTTGTTCCACTGGAATCACGGTTAAATAATGGTGATGTAGTTGAGATTGTCACTAACAAGGGTGAACATGCGGGACCAAGTAGAGATTGGCTTAACTTTGTAAAAAGCCCTCGTGCTCGTTCAAAAATCAAGGCCTGGTTTAGCAAGGAACGGCGCGAAGAAGCAGTTGATGCAGGACGTGAATCTATTGCTCGCCAGATGCGAAAAGCTGGACTTCCACTGCAAAAGATTTTTGCCGGTCACTCTCTTCTTGAACTAGCACATGAACTTCGCTATCCAGATATTGATGCGTTGTATTCAGCGGTGGGGGATGGCCATGTTTCAGCGGCCTCAATTATTGACAAGCTTGTTGTGTCAATGGGGGCTGAGGATTCACATCCAGAACCGACGATGGATACTTTTCCTTCCCGCGCTCCAGCTATAAGACGCTCTAGCAATGCAGTAGATGTTGAAGGCGCAGATGATGTACTGGTGAAGCTAGCACGCTGCTGCACACCAGTACCAGGTGATGCAATTATGGGATTTATAACTAAGGGCAGTGGAGTTTCTATTCATAGAAATGACTGCGTGAATGCAGATGATCTGCTTCGTAATCAAAGCGATCGCATCGTTAATGTGTCTTGGCGTTTGGGTGCGGCCAGTGTTTTCTTAGTTAATATCCAAATTGAAGCCTTAGATCGTGCTTCACTGCTGGCAGATGTGACACGTACGCTTTCAGATCAACAGGTCAATATTCTCAGCGCTGCGGTGAGTACATCAAAGGATCGCACGGCGATTTCACGCTTCACATTTGAAATGGCAGATGCAACGCATTTAGATGCGGTGTTGGCAGCGGTACGACATATTGAAGGTGTTTATGATGTTTATCGCACCACAAACAATTAGTTAAATTCAGCTAAACCCTTTTCAGCCTCTTCTAACCAGACTCTACGAGCTGCAGCGGACTCTCGAGCCTCTGTGGCTTTTTTAGCATTTCCAGCAGCTTCAGATTTTGCAGCAACCTTCTCGTAGTTTTCAATTGACTCAGTCAACTGCTTAACAACTTCTTCGGCGCGAGCTTTAGCTGCTGGATCTGTCTTTCGCCAGATTTCAGCTTCAGACTCTTTGATGACGCTTTCGACAGCGTGCACGCGGGCATCAAGGGATGCGCGCTTATCGCGGTGGGTCATACCGATCTTGCTCCAAGCGTTCAAATAATCGCGCAGCGCCTTCTTAGCTTGATCTACATTAGTGATAGGTAAAAGTGCTTCTATCTGCATAACCAACTCTTCGCGCTTAATCAGATTAGCTGCCATTGTTGTGTCGCGCTTTTCTAGATCGGCGTTCTTAGCACTGAAGAATTGATCTTGCGCCGCCTTAAATCTCGCCCACATCTTTGCATCATCACTTGGCTTTCCACGACCAGCAGCTTTCCAAGCATCCATGAGTGCTTTGAAACGCTTAGCTGTTGGGACCCATTCAGTTGATGTCGCTAATTTTTCTGCTTCTTCAATGATGGTCTTTTTGGCATCCACAACAACTTTTTGAACAGATTCAAGAGCAGCAAAGTGGGTGCGACGACGCTTATCAAATTTATTACGAGATGATGAGAAACGCTTCCATAGATCAGCATCTGCCTTTTTATCTAAGCGGGGTGCAGATTTCCATTCATCAAGAAGGACCTTGAGACGATCTCCAGTTACTTTCCAACTCTCAGAGAGAGCAAGGCTTTCTGCCTCTGCCACAATCTTTTCCTTCTCAACGAGAATCTGTTCACGACGAGCAGCTTTAACTGCAGTTTCAGCTGCCTTCTTGGCTTCATAGGCTTCGCGATGTCCCTCAATGAGTGGTTCAATCTGTTCAACTGATGCAGCAAGTGCATCGAGGTCGCCAACACCATTTAATTCTTTCACTTGATCGCGCAGTTTCTTCACTGCCGTATAAGCATCTGATGGAACTAGTGCGCCACTCTTGATACGGGCTGCAAGGAGGGCAACTTCTGCTGCAAGGAGTTCGAATTTTCGAACGAAGTAAGCCAGAGCTTCTTCTGAAGTCTTACCAGGATATGAACCAACTGCTTTTTCACCGGAGGAGGTACGAACGTAGACAGTTCCATCTTCGGCCACTCGGCCAAATTCTGAAGGATCTCCGATTAGTGCTGATGCTGCACTGGCTTGATGTGTTGGATTGAATTCGCTCATGGTGTAAATCCTTTCAGCGCGTTGTTCTTATTTAGAACGTCGCTATCAGTGTGCGTGCTCACTCAAGGCGCACCTTGGATGAGCGTGAATCGTGCGGAGGTAAAAGGTACCCTGTCTAGGTGTGTGAGTGGGCGAAGGGGTGAATTCGATGCTCGTCGACTCTTTTGCGGCCCCTATGTATGCCACTAACTGCTGGGTCATAGCCCCAAAGGCTGGCAGTGAGTGTGTAGTCATTGATCCAGGTATGCCTGATGTTTCGTCGATGTTGGATCAGATTCTAAAGAAACACTCTCTTAAGCCTGTTGCAGTCATTGCGACTCATGGACATCTCGACCATACCTTCTCTATTCAACCCATTGCCGATGGCTACTCCATTCCTGCCTACATTCATTCACTTGATCGCATCGCTCTTGCGCACCCAGAGCGATATTTGAGCCCAGAATTTGCAGCGACATTATCGGCTATGGACTTTGTCGAACCTGGGGATGTAAGAGAATTGCGCAATGAAGAAGTTGTGGAGCTGGTGGGCATGAAGTTCAAAGCTATCCACGCACCTGGTCACACACCAGGCTCTTTGGTTTTTGTAGTTGATGATGAGCTATTAGTCAGCGGCGATGTTCTCTTTGCTGGTTCGATAGGTCGCACTGATTTGCCGGGCGGATCAGCTGAGGCGATGGAGCAGACTTTGCGCAAAAAAATTATGCCGATGGCAGATCACTTAAGAGTCCTACCTGGCCACTATGGCGATAGCACCTTGGGTGCTGAGAAGAAGGGCAATCCTTACTTAACTGCTCTCAAGGGTCGTTACTAATGGCCGGACAAAAGATACAAGCGCCTAAAGGTGTCAGTGAATATGTTCCACCGCGTTCTGCAGCTTTTGAGTTTGTACGTGAATCCTTAATTGAGCCAGCACGTAAAGCGGGTTATCAGTTAATTGAACTTCCAGTATTTGAAGACACAGAACTCTTTACTCGCGGTGTTGGCGAATCAACTGATGTTGTTTCAAAAGAGATGTATACATTCCAAGATCGCGGAGATCGCTCCATCACATTGCGTCCAGAGGGAACTGCAGGTGTGATGCGCGCAGTTATTGAACATGGATTAGATCGCGGTCAACTACCTGCCAAACTTTGGTATTCGGGTCAGTTCTTTCGAGCAGAGCGTCCACAAGCTGGTAGATATCGCCAGTTCTACCAAGTGGGTATTGAAGCTATTGGATTAGATGATGCAGCTATTGATGCTGAAGTAATTGCCATTGCAGATGCTGGTTTCAAAGCTATTGGTCTGAGTAAATATCGTCTTGAAATTACTTCTTTAGGCGATGCACAATCACGAGCTGCCCACCGAGTTGATTTGGTGAAGTTCATTTCTAGCATGAGCTTGGATGAGGCAACCAGTGCGCGGGCAGCCCTCAATCCGCTGCGATTATTTGATGACAAGCGTGCTGAGATAAAAGATGCCATGGCCAAAGCACCTTTGCTTATTGATTATTTGAATGAGAGTTCGAGGTCTCACTTTGAGCAAGTTAAAAGATATCTTGATGTCTTAGGTATTTCTTACACACTCAATCCACGGATGGTGCGTGGCTTGGATTACTACACCGGAACTACTTTCGAATTTGTCCATGAACTTCTAGGTGCTCAGTCTGGGATTGGTGGGGGAGGCCGTTACGACGGACTTATGGCCGAACTCGGAGGGCAGTCTTTATCTGGAATAGGTTTTGGTTTAGGTGTTGATAGAGCACTTTTGGCGGCAGAAGCAGAAGGAGTAATCAATGAGAACTCCTTTGTCTCAGATTTATTCATCATCCCACTGGGGGATGTGGCAAAAGAGATGGCGATGAAGATTGCTAGCGAACTACGTGGTGCTGGAAAGTGTGTTGAGATTGCTTTTGGAGATCGGGCCTTGAAGGGTGCTATGAAAGGCGCGGACAAAAGCGGTGCGCGCTATGTCATTGTTTTAGGGGAATCAGAGATTTCTAGCGCAACGGTGGAGCTAAAAGAGATGAAAACTGGCGCCACTTCATCGGTTAAGATTGCCTCATTAATCAGCGCAATTTAACTATAGGGATGTAGAACGCACATATGTTAAGAACTCATGACGCAGGCTCATTGCGCAAATCCCATGCCGGAACGACCGTTACTTTGGCTGGCTGGGTTTCCAGGCGCCGCGATCATGGTGGAGTGGCTTTTATCGATCTGCGCGATGCCTCAGGTTCTGTTCAAGTAGTTATCCGTGATGAAAAGATGGCGGGTTCACTTCGCGCTGAGTGGTGTCTAATGATTACCGGTGAAGTTTTAGCTAGACCTGCCGGAAATGAGAATCCAAATATTCCGACCGGTGAAATTGAAATTATGGGTGACATCGTTGTTGTTTTAAGTGAATCTGCGGCGTTGCCGTTTCCGGTTGATTCAGGAAATGATTCGGATATCAGCGAAGAAGTGCGCTTGAAGTATCGTTATTTAGATCTACGACGCGAGAAGCCAGCAGCAAATCTTCGCCTGCGTTCTAAGGTCACTTCAGTAATCCGTCGGGTGATGGAAGATGAAGCTTTTCTTGAGATTGAAACTCCATATTTAACCCGCTCAACACCAGAAGGTGCCCGTGACTTCTTAGTTCCAGTGCGTCTGCAGCCAGGTAGTTGGTATGCATTGCCTCAGTCACCACAGCTCTTTAAGCAGTTGTTGATGGTGGCTGGAATGGAAAAGTACTACCAAATCGCACGTTGTTTTCGTGATGAGGACTTTAGAGCCGATCGCCAGCCAGAGTTCACACAGCTCGATATCGAAATGTCATTTATTGATCAAGAGGACATCTTGGCTGTTGCTGAAAAGATCGTTGCAAAGATTTGGAAAGAAGCTGTTGGTTACACCATCCCACTTCCGCTCCAGCGCATCGCGTATGCAGATGCAATGTCTCGCTACGGCTCAGATAAGCCCGATCTTCGTTTTGGATATGAATTAACCGAGCAGACTCAATACTTCGCACAAACCACTTTTAGAGTTTTCCAAGCACCATACGTTGGAAGCGTTGTTATGCCTGGGGGAGCAGCATCACCTCGCCGTGAATTAGATGCGTGGCAAGACTGGGCTAAGGCGCGCGGTGCCAAGGGTCTTGCATACATCTTGGTAAATGAAGATGGAACTTTAGGCGGACCGGTTGCTAAGAATCTTTCAGAGCAAGAATCTGCAGGAATTGCAGCAGCAGCTGGAGCGAAGATTGGAGATGCAATCTTCTTTGCTGCAGGTGAGCGAAGCGCGTCACTGAGTTTGTTAGGAGCAGTTCGTTTAGAGATTGGTAAGCGTTGCAATTTGATTCCTGCAGATAAGTGGGAGTTCCTATGGGTTGTTGACGCACCTATGTTCGAGCCTACTGATAATGGTGGCTGGACTGCCGTTCACCACCCTTTTACTGGACCTAAGCCAGAGTTTGCACAAACATTTGCAAAGGATCCAGCTTCAGCTCTTGCATATGCCTATGACATTGTTTTAAATGGCACTGAATTAGGTGGTGGATCAATTCGTATCCATGATCGCCAAATTCAAAAAGATGTTTTCAACGTTATTGGTTTAAGTGATGAAGAAGCACAGAGCAAGTTTGGTTTCCTACTAGAAGCCTTCAACTACGGACCACCTCCTCATGGTGGAATTGCATTGGGTCTTGATCGTGTGTGTGCTTTGCTCACCGGTTCAGATTCGATCCGTGAAGTTATTGCTTTCCCAAAGACTGCAAGCGGTGGAGACCCATTAACGGGTGCTCCAACTCCTATTACTACGGCGCAACGCAAGGAGAGCGGTATTGATGGCGCTCCTAAAGCAGCGCCTCAGGTAGGCTAACAACATGGGTCCAGGTGGAGTTGCAACAATAATCGCTAGTTGCGCGCTGATGGTTATCGCCATTGCAGTCGCCTACGTGATTATTCGTCTTGGCCGTTTTATTGATGAGGCTAAAGCTTCTCTGAAAGTAATCACCGATGAAGCTGCACCGTTAATTGATGAAGTTCACACCACTGTTACTTTGGTCAACGGACCACTTAAGAGCATCAATCGCATTACTAAAAACGCTGAAGATCTCTCTGACAAAGTAAATGAAGCCACAACCTCTTTCATGAACAAAAATGGCTCAGCCGTTAAAGTGGCCGGAGCTTTGCTTTCTGCTGCATCTAAGAAATCTCGATCTAAGAAGAAGGCTGAGTGATCCCCACAAGTGGAATCCGCCGAGATCCGTTCGCGCTGGCTGCGCTTCTTTGAATCAGATAACCGTCAAGGGTTAACTCACACCGTCGTTCCTTCGGCGTCTTTGATCGCTGATGATCCCAATCTTTTGCTCGTGAATGCAGGGATGGTTCCTTTTAAGCCATATTTCCTCGGTGAAATTACTCCGCCATACAAGCGTGCAACTTCAGTTCAAAAGTGTGTTCGGACATTAGATATTGATGAAGTAGGTAAGACAACGCGTCACGCTTCATTTTTCCAGATGTGTGGAAACTTCTCCTTTGGTGATTACTTCAAAGAGGGTGCGATTGCACTTGCGTGGGAGCTACTGACTCGTCCCATTAATGATGGTGGTTATGGTTTTGCAGAGGATCGTTTATGGGTCACGGTTTATCTAGATGATGACGAAGCTGCAGATATTTGGCATACCAAGGTGGGTGTGCCAAAAGAGCGCATCCAACGTCGCGATATGGAAGATAACTTTTGGTCGATGGGTGTTCCAGGACCATGTGGTCCGTGTTCTGAGATTTATTATGATCGTGGCCCTGCATATGGCGCAGAAGGCGGACCGATTGCAGATGAAAACCGTTATATGGAAGTGTGGAATCTAGTGTTCATGCAAAATGAGCGCGGAGTTGGTTCTGGCAAAAACGATTTCCCCATTCTTGGAGAACTTCCAGCAAAGAGTATTGATACTGGTTTAGGACTTGAGCGCATGGCCGCTCTATTGCAAGGCGTTGAGAACATTTACGAAATTGATACAACGATGCAGATTTTGACTAAGGCATCACAGCTCACAGGTGTTAAATACGGTTCATCTGAAAAATCAGATATCTCACTGCGCATCATTGCCGATCATGCTCGAACTTCAGCAATGCTCATTGGTGATGGAGTAACACCTGGAAATGAAGGCCGCGGATATGTTCTGCGTCGAATGATGCGTCGCACCATTCGTAACATGCGCCTACTTGGATCTATGGATCCCATTATGTCTGAGCTCACTGTGGCAGCAATTGGTGCAATGGGGGCTCAGTATCCAGAGCTAGTTACTGATTCAAAGCGCATCCTTTCAGTGAGCGTTTCGGAAGAAGAAAGTTTCTTGCAAACACTTAAGAGTGGAACACAGATTTTCGATGTGGCAAGTGCAGCGTTGAAGAAAAGCAAGAGCGCAGTTCTTCCCGGAGAAGATGCCTTCAAACTCCATGACACCTATGGATTTCCTTTTGATCTCACTCTAGAAATGGCGCGTGAAGAGGGTCTAGAAGTAGATGAAGATGGCTTCCGCCGTTTAATGAAGGAACAAAAGGATCGCGCTAAAGCCGACTCTAAGGCTAAAAAGAGTGGTCATACAGATCTCTCCGTTTATCGCCAAGTGGCAGATAAGAATGGTAAATCAGAGTTCATTGGGTATTCACATCTGACAAGTGAAGCAAAAGTAACTGCTGTTCTAGTTGATGGAAATTTGGTTGGCTCAGCTGGCACGGATGAGGATGTTGAAATTGTTCTAGATCGCACACCTTTCTATGCCGAAGGTGGTGGCCAGTTAGCAGATGGCGGAAGGATTACCTTGGCTAATGGCGCCGTCGTTGAGATTGATGATGTACAAACTCCAGTGCCAGGTGTATTTGTTCACCGTGGTCGAGTTCTCTCTGGATCACTTGAAAGTGGATCCCAGGGACAAGCAGCTATCGATGTTGAACGCCGGGATGCTATTTCTCGTGCTCACACTGCAACACACATGGTCCACAAAGCCTTTCGCGAACTATTAGGAGAAACTGCCACACAGGCAGGTTCTGAGAACTCACCAGGAAGATTCCGTTTTGATTTCCCTTCAACTGGGGCAGTTCCTGCATCTGTTCTCAATGATGTTGAATCTCGCGTTAATACTTTGCTACTAGATAATTTAGAAATTAGCGCAGAAGTGATGTCACAAGAGGCCGCTAAGAAGATCGGGGCCATGGCCCTGTTTGGTGAGAAGTACGGTGACCAAGTCCGTGTTGTGAGCGTCGGTGACTGGGCCCGCGAACTCTGCGGTGGAACACACGTATCTCGCTCTGGTCAATTAGGAGTAGTTAAACTTTTGAGTGAATCATCAATTGGTGCCGGAGTCCGCCGCGTTGAAGCTCTTGTGGGTGTTGATGCTTATAAGTTTTTGGCTCGCGAACATGTCTTGCTCAACTCTCTTACAGAGATTATCAAGGGTGCCCGAGTTGAAGAGCTTCCAGAGCGCATTAATGGGTTGATCAACTCTATGAAAGAGATTGAAAAAGAGCTAAGTGTCTTGCGTTCTGCTCAGGCACTTTCACAAGTGGGAGAGATAGCCAAGAGTGCAAAGGTTATTAATGGAACAACAGTCATTACATCTGTCCTAGGTGATGGTATTTCTGGAGATGATTTAAGAAAGATTGCTTTGGAATTACGTTCAAAGGCTGCAAACAGCGTTGTTGCACTCATCAGTGTGAATGATTCAAAGCCGGTATTAGTTGTGGCGGCCAGTGATGCAGCTCGTGCTGCTGGTGTTAAGGCAGGAGCGTTAGTAAAGATTGGTTCAACGGTATTAGGCGGAGGCGGAGGCGGCAAAGATGACTTCGCCCAAGGCGGAGGAATAGATGCGGCTAAATCAGTTGAAGCATTAGCCGCAATTTCACAAGCCCTCGTTGGATAATCACTCCATGCAAAGAGGTCGCCGAATCGCCTTTGATTATGGCGATGTCAGAATCGGCGTTGCAGTCTGTGATCCAGATGGCATATTAGCTACTCCGGTGTCAACGCTTACCAGGAGTGATATAAAACTTAAAGACCAGATTATGCAAATTTTGGCCGAATATGAGCCCATTCATATCTATGTTGGTAAACCCTCGCATATGGATGGAGGAGAAAGTCTGTCAGCCATCAAAGCGACTAATTTCGCAAAGATGTTGCGTGAAGTGACATCTTGCCCAGTGACCTTAATTGATGAGCGCTTAAGTACCGTTACAGCCACACGCAATATGCGAGATTCTGGCGTTAATAGCAAAGATGCGCGAGCTTCAATCGATCAAGCTGCAGCTGTAGCGATCTTGAACTTTGCGTTAGAAATTGAAAAGAAGCAAGGATGAAGATATTCAATAATCCTCTTGTTCGTATCATCGCAGCTTTCTTGTTTGTGGGAGTCCTTAGTCTCTCTATTCACTCAGTTAGATCGAATGTTTCAGCAGCACCCGATTTTCCAATATCGACTATTGAAGCTAAATCTAAGATTGTAGTGATCGAAATTCCAACAGGTGCTACGGGTTCTGATGTGGGACGAATACTCTATGAAAACAATGTGACTAAGTCCGCACTTGCATACTTTCGAGCCGCAGTTGCTGATCCGCGCTCTGCCCAGGTGGCCCCGGGGGCACATGAGTTGAATGTAGAGATTTCTGCACGTCAAGCGTTAGAACAACTACTTGATCCTGCGCGTATACCTAACCTGATAAAGATTTTTGAAGGTGGATGGAAAAGTGAAATCGTTGACTCACTTATTAAGTATGGCTTCACTAAAAATGAAGTTGATACTGCCTTCAAGAAAGTAGCCCTCCCTGAAGGTTTTTCAAACGCGGAAGGTTTGCTTTTCCCAGCACAGTATTCATTCCCAGCAGGCACGAGTGCGTTAGAGGCTGTGCAAGCGATGGTTGATCGCTTTTTGGGTGAAGTGACTGGGCGACAGATGTTAGCTTCTCAAGGCAAATTAACTCCAGCACAGTTGCTCATTATTGCTTCCTTGATTCAAGCTGAGGGAGATACAAAAGATTTTGATAAGGTCTCGCGCGTTATTAGAAATCGTCTAGATATTTTCATGCCATTGCAGTTGGATTCGACCGTTCATTATGTAAAAAAAGTGCGTGGGCAAATCTTTTTGAGCACTAATTCCACCTTGATTAAGTCCCCCTACAACACCTACAGAAATTACGGTCTTCCACCAACACCGATCGGTAATCCAGGCGCCCAAGCGATAGCCGCTGCTTTAAAACCAGCCGTCGGGGATTGGTTGTTCTTCATTACAGTTGCTCCTGGGGACACACGGTTCACCCGCTCTAATGATGAGTTCCTCAGGTGGAAAGCACTCTATGAGAAAAACAGAAAGGCAGGAGCATTCAAATGATTAAAGCTGCCGTCTTGGGTTCACCCATTTCTCACTCATTGAGTCCTTTGCTCCATAACACGGCTTACGAACAGTTGGGAGTCAAAGGCAGTTATGAGGCTATAGAAGTCAAAGCCGGTGGATTAGCTAAGTTCATGGATGGCAGAGATGAGAGTTGGACTGGGTTCTCATTAACTATGCCGCTCAAAGAGGAGGCAGTCACATGTGCCCAACACGTTGATGAATTAGCAAAGCGAATTAATAGTGCAAATACTTTGTATAGGGATGGGGGAGCGTGGCACGCTACGTCAACTGACGTTCTCGGTTTTTCTCAAGCGCTTAAGTCTCGCAAGATTGATATCAAGGGCCACGTTGTCATTCTTGGCGCTGGAGCAACAGCGCGTGCTGCAGCGGCAGCTTGCGATGGTGCAGCAGAGCATATAACTGTGATTAACCGTTCTCTTTCCAGAATTGCAGGGATGTCAGATGCGGTTCTTGAGTCTGAGTTAAGTTTTCTGAATTGGGATGATCTGAGCATTCTTTCTGATGCTGATTTAGTAATCAGCACTGCACCAGCGGGTGTTACAGATTCAATTGAGTTACCTAGAAAAACTTCCACTCCTTTTTTCGAAGCTCTCTACAAGCCTTGGCCAACACCAGCTTCAGCGCTATGGGCATTACGCGGTGGAACTGTCATTGATGGTTTAGATCTGTTGATTCATCAAGCGATTGCGCAGATATCGATTTTCACAGGCGCAGCTTTTGATACTTCAGCGATGTATACCAAACTGCGCAGCGTGGGGTTAGCTGCGCTTAAGTAATCCACAGTCTACATCCACAGTTATTTCAAAAACCCTACTCTTCATGAGTGCTCTATCTCCTCTTTGCGATTCCGATATCGATAGCGGATCTATCGCAGCGTAAAATTCCAAATATTTATCTGCAGCTCTACGCCTACTACGTTGCGCTCCTATTAGTAGTGAATGGATTGCCAAGTGCATCATTGATGCTCATAGTTATCCTCACTCTTGGCCTATTGTCCATTTTCGGAGTTGGGATGGGCGACTGCAAGTTATTGGCTTTGATTATTGTGATGGTAGAGATTTCCAATCTCCAAGAATTCGGGCAGCTTTTAATAGCGATACTTTTAACCTCTCTCATTGAAATTATGCTTAGATGGGGATATTCCAAGGTTTTGCCTAGAACTATTGCCATGGCACCAGCGATATTTCTTGGAACAAGCCTTTATTTGGCAACGGGCGGGAGCTAATTTCTGCAAGAATAGGCACATGCGTTGGTTAACTGCGGGTGAATCACATGGTCAAGCACTCAGTGCCATCATCGAGGGAATCCCTGCTTCGGTGGAAATCACGACAGCAGACATCGATCACCATCTTCAGCGCCGCCGCCTTGGTTATGGGCGAGGGGCTCGACAAAATTTTGAAGCAGATAAGGTCACGATTCTTGGTGGAATTCGTTTAGGGCTTACACAAGGTGGACCCATTGCAATCCAAGTTGGTAATTCAGAGTGGCCTAAATGGGAAAAAGTTATGTCAGCAGATCCTGTTCCTGAGGATGAAATCAAAGATTTGGCCCGTAATGCACCATTAACTCGACCACGTCCAGGCCATGCAGATCTAGTTGGTATGCAAAAATATAATTTCAATGACGCACGACCAATTTTAGAACGAGCAAGCGCTCGTGAAACGGCCTCCCGAGTTGCACTTGGCGCAGTTGCTCGCAGTTTCCTTGAACAGAGTGTTGGAATTACTATTTTGTCTCACGTTTTATCCATTGGAAAAGTACGTGTGAGTGATGATTATGTGCTGCCTAATGCAAATGACATGGCAAGAATTGATAAGGATCTAGTTCGTTGCGCCGATGAAGTAACAAGTGCCTTAATGATCAAAGAGATCGAAGCTGCTCACGCAGATGGTGACACTTTAGGGGGAGTAGTAGAAGTTTTAGCATTCAATATGCCCCCAGGCTTGGGTTCATATGTTCATTCAGATCGCAGACTTGATGCTCGGTTAGCGGGAGCGTTGATGGGAATTCAAGCCATTAAAGGTGTTGAAGTCGGCGATGGCTTTGAAACTGCTACGCGCCGTGGGTCAGTTGCACATGATGAGATTGAAAAGAATAAAGAAGGCAAGATTGTTCGCCGCACAGATCGTGCTGGGGGAACAGAAGGTGGGATGTCCAATGGTGAGGTCCTACGTGTTCGCGCAGCGATGAAGCCAATCTCTACAGTGCCTAAAGCATTAGATACGATCGATGTTGCTACTGGAGAAAGTGCCAAGGCAATCAACCAACGATCTGATGTCTGCGCAGTGCCCGCAGCCGGAGTAGTTGCTGAAGCGATGGTGGCACTTGTTTTAGCCGAGGCAGTACTTGAAAAATTCGGTGGTGATTCAGTAACCGAAACACGCCGCAATTTCAATAGCTACATGCAGAACCTGAACTTTTCATAAAGATGCCTCGCCTTATATTGATTGGGCCACCAGGTTGCGGTAAATCCACTGTGGGCGCAGCATTAGCCAACAAACTCTCTATTGAGTTTATCGATACTGATTCTGCAATCGAAGCTTCCTACGGTCATAAGATCTCAGATATTTTTGTTGATAAAGGTGAAGAGTTCTTTCGTGATTTAGAGTTCACCACTTTGACCCAATCTCTATCTGTGAGCGATTGCGTTCTCTCCCTTGGCGGCGGTGCACCGATTGCATCGAGATCCCAGGATCTACTTAAAAGCTCACAAACCCCAGTTTTCTTTTTGGATGTTTCATTAGCAGTTGCAGCACCACGAGTGGGCTTTAACCGTGACAGACCGCTTCTCTTAGGTAATCCAAGAGCGCAGTGGCAAGCGCTAGCAGAGACACGTAGGCCAATCTATGAATCCTTAGCTAGCTTTGTCATTAAAGTTGATGCCATGACAGTCAAAGATGTTGTTGACGAGATTGAAGCAAAGTTATGATTCACACAATCAGGGTCCACGCAGAGCATGAGTATGACGTAGTCATTGGTTGCGAGTGGCAAAAGAGCCTAAAGCAATCGTTAGATTCATACACCCGTGTTGCCCTCATCTATTCATCAGCAATGCGTGATCAAATCAAAGGTTTTCAACCAGAGAACACTGAGATCCATTACTTCGAAGTCGCCGATGGTGAAGGAGCAAAGACCGCTCAATCCCTGCAATCGCTATGGAATTGGTTAGGGGCTGCTGGTTTTACTCGTTCGGATGCGCTCGTCGGTGTTGGCGGGGGAACAATCACAGATTTAGCAGGTTTTGCCGCAGCATCCTGGCTACGCGGTATCGACTGGATCGCTGTGCCGACGACAGTAGCTGGCATGGTTGATGCGGCAATCGGTGGAAAAACTGGAATAAATAGTGATTATGGCAAGAATCTCATTGGTGCTTTTCATTCACCGCAGAGAGTTCTGATTGACACTTCCTGGCTAAAAACACTAAGCGATAGAGATTTTGCAGCAGGATTGGCGGAAGTGGTCAAATGTGGTTTTATTGTCGATGCACAGATCCTAGAGTTGATAAAAGATAAGAATCTTTCGCAGATTCGCGGTGATGCCTCACTTGTTCAAGATTTGATAACCCGTTCGGTTGCAGTCAAAGCCCATGTTGTGGCAAGTGATTTCAAGGAATCATTTGGGCGAGAAGTTCTCAACTACGGACATACTTTGGGTCATGCCATTGAAACCCATAGCAAATACTCTTTGCGCCATGGTGAAGCTGTAGCAATTGGTCTGGTCTTTGCAGCCCAACTCTCTGGAGTCAAAGGTTTGCTGGATTCAAAGAGCATTGCTCTGCACGAACAAATTTTGAATGACATTGGGTTGCCAACTAAATACCCAAGTGATGCATGGAAACATCTTTATCCACTGCTTGCCTTGGACAAGAAATCTCGTGGCCATCAACTGCGATTTGTGGGCTTGAGTGGCATCGGTAAGACCTTGCGCATAGAGGATGCAAATGAAAGCGAACTTCGCTTAGCGTATGAGAGAATTAGCGCATGAAGATTATGGTTATCAACGGCCCAAATTTGGCCCGTCTGGACATTCGTGACTCTTCAATTTATGGAGATCTTAATTATGCTGAGCTTAAATCTTTCATTGAAACTAGTGCGGTGGCGGCGGGAATGCAGGCCGATGTCCGACAGAGCAATGATGAGGCCACAATTATTGGATGGTTGCATGAAGCCGCTGATGCCAAGTTACCGGTCATTATCAACCCTGCAGCCTTTACACATTATTCTTATGCAATCCGCGATGCCGCAGAGATTTTGAAAGCACCATTAATCGAAGTGCACTTATCAAATCCAATGGCACGTGAAGAGTTCCGTCACACTTCAGTAATCTCTGGTGTGGCAACAGGGACAATTGCCGGTTTTGGTCCCAATTCCTATGTTTTAGCGATTAACGCCCTTAAATCCTTGCTTGGCTAAGTCGAAAAATCGCCCCGTAAATACGGGTATCCTTAGCCTCTTGTCATTGACAATCAATGGCCGTAAATAATTCCCTACAGACATGAGTGGAGCTTGAACCGTGGCAACAACAGCTGATCTAAAAAATGGAATTACTCTTGAGATTGAAACCCAGCTTTGGACGGTCGTTGAGTTCCAGCATGTCAAGCCAGGTAAGGGACCAGCTTTCGTTCGCACGAAGCTCAAGTCAGTTTTGACTGGAAAAGTTATTGATCGCACATTCAACTCCGGCGTGAAGATCGATATCGCTATTTTGGAAAAGCGCGACATGCAGTATTTGTATAAAGAAGGTGATGATTTCGTATTTATGGATAGCAAAACTTATGACCAGATGACTATTCCTATGGGTGTAGTGGGGGATATGGCTAACTACATGCTAGAAAATACAGATGCAGTAGTTGCAATCAACGAGGGAAATCCACTTTATATTGAGTTAGCTGCATCAGTTCCTTTGCGTATCACCTACACAGAGCCAGGAATTCAGGGAGATCGCTCTTCTGGCGGAACTAAGCCGGCAACAGTTGAAACCGGAATTGAGATTCAGGTCCCACTCTTTATCAAGCAGGATGAAATCGTCATGGTTGATACACGTGATGGGTCATACCAAGGCCGCGCCAACTAGTGTCTGCTCGCAGTAAGGCAAGAAAGCAAGCGTTAGACCTGCTTTTTGAAGCTGATATTCGAGGGACAAACTCTTTAGAGCTTCTCAATGCTAGAGATATTGTTGAAGAAGGTCCTGATGCCAGACCGATCCGTGAATACACACGCTCACTTGTTGTTGGCGTCAATGAGAACACTCGAAAAATTGACGAACTTATTACCACCTATGCCCAAGGCTGGGATATGGATCGACTTCCAAATGTTGATCGCAACATCTTGCGTTTAGCCATCTATGAGATTTTGTGGGCTGCAGATATTCCAGACAGTGTTGCGATAGATGAGGCGTTGAGTTTGGCTAAAGAGCTCTCTACCGATGAATCATCTGGCTTTATCCATGGTGTTTTGGGTCGAATCTCATCACTTAAAGAGAACTTGTCCCTTTAGTTTCAAAGAGCAGATTATTGTGGGCTAGATATAGACGCAGCTCTTCAACACTGCAACCTATGGTGATGGTCAGAAAATCAATATCACTTTTGCGCAAAGATAAGATTTCACCATTGAAGTCCTGGCGTTCCTTAATGATTCCGAAAAGAAATGAAAATAGGATCTTTTGAGTAGATGCGGCATTGCCTTCAGAGTGAGAAAGAGATCTCACTCTGCGCAGATCAATCATGATACTTTTTTCAATGCTTTGTGTTGGTGAATGGCCAGTTAGGAGATATGACAAAGGGACTTCATAAAAATCCGATAATTGGACTGCTTTCTTCACACTCAATGTTCTATCCCCGCGCTCATAGGAGCCAAGGGCCACTGCTCGTAACTGCTTGTGGCTTTTGCTTTCAACATCGGCCAAGGTCAGATTGCGGGAGATGCGGATTGATCGAAGTCGTGCGGCTATTTCTTCCATTTCTATGTTCATGGGGCAAGGCTATGGATGTGATGCCACACCCATGTTTGGATATCCACAGAGCCCGGCAGTTGCTGATATAGTCTGCCCCGCATCCTTTAACGACCCATCCTGCGAGGTGGGGAAGGAGATTCATATGAGCGTAGCCCTGTCCGCACAGGATATTTCACGTGCGTTGATACGCATTTCCCATGAGATTTTAGAAAGAAATCATGGTTCATCAGATATCACCCTCTTAGGTATTCCAACTCGTGGTGCTCACTTAGCTGCGCGTATAGCAGCGATTATGAACTCAATTGAAGGCAAAGAGATTGCCCATGGAACCTTAGACATCACTTTGTATAGAGATGATCTGCGCCTTCGACCTCCGCGCACGATCATGCCTACATTTATTCCACCTATAGGAATTCAAGGGCGAGATGTCATTTTGATTGATGATGTCTTGTATTCAGGACGCACAATACGAGCAGCCTTAGATGCTCTGGGAGAAGTGGGACGTCCACGCACAGTGCAGTTAGCTGTTCTAGTTGATAGAGGACATCGCCAGCTACCTATTCGAGCAGACTTTGTGGGTAAAAACCTTCCAACCTCAGAGAAGCAATCAGTAAAGGTCTCTCTGACTGAAATCGATGGCGTCGATGAGGTTGTTATCGAAGGGGAGGCAAACTAATGCGCCATCTACTCTCCATTAACGATTTGAGTGCAACAGATGCAATCGGAATTCTCGATACTGCAACAGAGCTAGCACGCCTCAATGAGGGGCAAGTTAAGAAGCTGCCAACGCTACGAGGTCGCACGATAGTTAATCTCTTTGCAGAGGATTCAACGAGAACTCGAATCTCATTTGAAGCTGCAGCAAAACGTCTCTCAGCCGATGTCATTAACTTCTCAGCCAAAGGTTCTAGTTTGAGTAAGGGTGAATCACTCAAAGACACTGCACAAACCCTGCAAGCGATGGGCGCAGATGCTGTGGTAATTCGCCATTCTGCATCAGGTGCTGCACAGCGTTTGGCTGACCTTGAATGGATGTCAGGAAGTGTTATCAATGCCGGCGATGGCACACATGAACACCCAAGCCAAGCTCTTCTAGATGCCTTCACGATTCGCAAACATCTGGGTAAGGGAGCAAGTGATCTGACTGGGTTGCGCATTGCCATCGTTGGTGATGTCCTGCACTCGCGTGTTGCACGATCGAATGTATTACTACTCTCAATGCTTGGCGCAGATGTTGTTCTTGTTGCGCCACCAACCTTGCTTCCGGTGGGTGTTGAAAGTTGGCCAGCAACTATCTCGTATGACTTTGATGCAGTTATTCCAAATGTTGATGCGATCATGATGTTGCGCGTGCAGCAAGAACGAATGAGCGATCTCTTCTTTCCTAATTCACGTGAATATTCACGCTACTTCGGTCTTAATTCAGAGAGAATGTCAGCTATGGCAAAACACGCAATTGTCATGCACCCCGGACCAATGAACCGAGGTTTAGAAATAGCGGCAGACGTGGCAGATAGTGCGCGTTCAGTCATAGTTGAACAAGTAACTAATGGAGTCAATGTGCGAATGGCAATCTTGTATGTATTGCTCGCAGGTGGACCTCTAGAAGTGGGGAGCAACTCATGAGTCAGCAACGTTACTTACTAAAGGGTGGAAAAATACTTGGACGAAAGGCCACTGATGTTTTAATGGCTCATGGTCGAATTGAAGCAATGTCAGCTTCGATTTCTGATGATGCAGCAACTGTTATTGATCTTAAGGACAGTATCGTCTTGCCGGGCCTTGTTGATTTACACACTCATCTGCGTGAACCAGGACGAGAAGATAGCGAAACTGTTGCAAGTGCTAGTCGTGCGGGGGCAAAAGGTGGTTTCACCGCACTTTCTGCAATGGCTAATACTTCACCGGTTGCCGACACAGCTGGCGTTGTTGAGCAGGTCTATCGCTTAGGACAAGAAGCTGGATTCCTAGATGTCTTTCCAATCGGCGCTGTCACACAAGGTCTTAAGGGTGAGCAGCTCTCCGAAATAGGTGCGATGGCCGATTCACTAGCACGTGTGCGTGTCTTTAGTGATGATGGTAATTGCGTCTTTGATCCACTTGTAATGCGCAGAGCATTGGAATACATCAAGAAATTTGATGGCGTCATTGCACAACATGCACAGGAACCTCGCTTAACAGTTGGTTCTCAAATGAATGAAGGAATTGTAAGCTCAAAGCTGGGTCTAAAGGGCTGGCCAGCTATCGCTGAAGAAGCAATCATCGCAAGAGATGTTTTGCTAGCTGAGCACGTGCAATCGCGGCTACACATCTGCCACGTCACAACCGCCGGGGGAGTTGAAATCATTCGCTGGGCTAAAGCACGTGGCATTCAAGTTACTGCTGAAGTAACACCTCACCACTTATTACTAACAGATGATCTAGCAAGCTCTTATGATCCTGTCTTTAAAGTCAATCCTCCGCTGCGCACAACTAAAGATGTTATGGCCCTTCGTGAAGGTTTATCGGATGGCACAATCGATATCGTCGCTACGGATCACGCACCGCACACAAGTGAAACTAAAGATTGTGAATGGGCAGAAGCATCATTTGGAATGATTGGGCTAGAAACAGCTCTCTCAATCGTTAACAAAACCATGGTTGAGAGTGGGCTTTTGGATTGGGCTGGAGTTGCAGATCGTATGTCGAGTGCTCCAGCAAAAATTGGGCATTATTCAAATCATGGGCAAAATCTAGCGGTGGGTTCTGTCGCACATATCACTGTGATTAATCCAACCAAGAGTTGGATAGTAGATCGCGATTTGGTAGTTTCGAAGAGTCGCAATACTCCATATCATGGCTATGAATTACCAGGCTTAGTTACTCACACTTTCTTTGGTGGTCGAGCAACAATGATTGATTCGAGAATAGTGGACACGGTGGTGCAGTAATGACGCAGGCATTCCTTGTTCTAGATGACGGCAGAATCTTTGAAGGTCGCCCATGGGGAGCAACCGGGCGAACCTTTGGTGAAGCGGTCTTCCAAACCGGAATGACGGGTTATCAAGAAACGCTGACTGATCCTTCATACCACAAGCAGGTTGTTGTTATGACTGCGCCGCATATTGGTAACACCGGTATGAATACACAAGATAATGAATCTTCGAAGATTTGGGTGGCTGGTTATGTAGTACGTAATCCATCCACGTTGACATCTAATTGGCGCTCAGAAAAAGATTTAGAAGCAGAGCTAATTGGGCAGGCTATTGTTGGAATCCAAGGTGTCGATACGCGTGCAATTACTCGTCATCTGCGCGAACGCGGGTCAATGCGCGTTGGAATATTTTCAAGCTTGGAACTCACACGCGAAGAGATGGTCGTTGAAGTGCGTAAATCTCCTCAAATGGCAGGTGCGTATCTTGTTAAAGATGTTTCAACGCCTAAGACCTATGTTGTTCCATCTATCGGCAAGAAGAAATATGTGGTTGCAGCCCTAGATCTTGGTATAAAGGCTGCCACGCCAAGAATGTTGGCTGAACGTGGCGTGGAAGTTCATGTGATGCCATATGACTCAACGTTTGAAGATATACAAGCAATACATCCAGATGGTGTTTTCCTATCCAATGGTCCTGGAGATCCAGCAACTATGACTGAGACAATCGAGTTAGTTCGAACAGTCTTAGCTGCTCATATTCCTATCTTTGGCATTTGTTTTGGGCATCAAATCCTTGGTCGCGCCCTGGGCTTTGAAACCTATAAGTTGCAGTTTGGTCATCGAGGTATTAATCAACCTGTTATTGATAAGAACACGCAAAAGGTTGAAATCACTGCTCACAATCATGGTTTTGCATTGAAAGCACCCACTGATGCTGCATTCACAACGGTGTATGGACCTGGAGAGGTTACACATGTGTGTTTGAACGATGGCGTAGTAGAAGGTTTGCAACTACTTGAAGGTGCTGCCTTTTCTGTTCAGTATCACCCTGAGGCCGCAGCTGGACCACATGATGCGGCATACCTCTTTGATCGCTTTATAGATTTGATGGGTAAGAGAGTGAAGGTCTAATGCCTCTAGATCCTTTGATAAAGAGCGTTCTAGTAATTGGTAGTGGTCCAATTGTTATTGGCCAAGCATGTGAATTCGATTATTCAGGAACCCAGGCTTGTCGTGTGCTTCGCGCAGAAGGCATTCGCGTCATTCTAGTTAACTCAAATCCTGCAACAATCATGACAGATCCAGAGTTTGCAGATGCCACATATATCGAACCCATTACACCAGAGATCATCGAGCAGATCATTGCTTTAGAAAAGCCTGACGCTGTTCTTGCCACTTTAGGTGGTCAAACAGCGCTCAACGCAGCAATCGGTCTTTTTGAGCGCGGAACATTAGCTAAGTACGGTGTCAAACTTATTGGTGCTGATGTTGATGCAATTCAACGTGGTGAGAACCGTGAATTATTTAGAGGCATAGTTGAGAAAGTTGGGGGAGAGTCAGCCAAATCAATTATTTGCCACACCATGGAAGAGATCTTTGCCGCTGTTATACAACTTAATTACCCAGTCGTTGTGCGCCCATCTTTTACTATGGGTGGTCTTGGTTCAGGTATTGCGTTCAATGAAGAAGAGCTTTCACAAATTGCAGGAGCAGGTTTGCGCCATAGCCCAACTTCTGAGGTGCTACTCGAGGAATCGATTTTGGGTTGGAAAGAGTACGAGCTTGAGGTAATGCGTGATCATAAAGACAACGTGGTCATTGTTTGTACCATTGAGAATCTCGATCCAATGGGCGTTCACACAGGCGATTCCATCACCGTGGCCCCTGCAATGACTTTAACGGACGTTGAGTATCAAAAACTACGTGATTTATCTATCGACATCATTCGCGAAGTTGGTGTTGCCACTGGTGGTTGCAATATTCAATTTGCAGTTAATCCTCACAATGGTCGAATCATTGTCATTGAGATGAACCCTAGAGTCTCTAGATCGAGTGCTTTAGCCTCAAAAGCCACTGGGTTTCCTATTGCAAAAATTGCTACAAAGCTTGCCATTGGTTACACCCTGGATGAGATCCAAAATGACATCACTAAAACCACGCCAGCTTCCTTTGAGCCGACTCTTGATTATGTCGTAGTTAAAGTTCCTCGCTTTGCTTTCGAGAAATTTGCCGATGCTGATCCTCGTTTAACAACAACTATGAAAAGTGTTGGCGAAGCAATGGCGATTGGTCGATCTTTCTCCGAGGCCCTGATGAAGGCGCTGCGCTCACTAGAGCGTAAGGAAGCTATCTTTAGTTGGTCACAGATAAGTGAACAAGAGAAACAAAACCTCTTAGTATCGATGAAAATTCCTACGGAGTATCGTCTGCAGCAAGTGCAAAAAGCGATGTGGGCTGGAGCATCAATTGAAGATGTCTTTGCAGCTACCAAGATTGATCCCTGGTACTTACGTCAGATTCAGATTATCAACGAACAAGCCTTTGCCCTCACACAGCTGGGTGAGTTGACCGCTGAGAAGCTACGTGAAGCAAAGGGCAATGGATTCTCGGATATTCAAATAGCAACTTTGCGTGGGTTACAGGAAGAGGATGTGCGACGTGAACGCCATCATTTAGGGATTCGTCCGGTTTATAAGACAGTCGACACATGCGCAGCAGAGTTTGAAGCATTCACGCCATATCACTACTCAAGTTATGAAGAAGAAACTGAAGTGAAGCCTCGCACCACACCCGCAGTCATCATTCTAGGTAGTGGTCCTAATCGAATTGGACAAGGCATTGAGTTCGACTATTCATGTGTGCATGCTTCCTTTGTTTTACGTGAAGCTGGATATGAAACCATTATGGTTAACTGCAACCCTGAAACTGTTTCAACAGATTATGACACCAGTAATCGTCTCTACTTCGAACCATTAACTTTAGAAGATGTGATTGAAGTCGTTCACGCTGAGTCACTTGCCGGTCCGGTTCTTGGTGTTATCACCCAGTTAGGTGGACAGACTCCGCTCGGACTTGCTGCAGGATTAAAGGCTGCTGGAATCACCATTCTTGGAACATCACCGGATGCAATCAACTTGGCTGAAGAGCGCGGTGCATTTGGAAATATCCTTAAGCAGCAGGGCCTAACCGCTCCAGAGTTCGGCATGGCAGCTTCGCAGTTGGAAGCGATCACCATTGCCCAAAGAATTGGCTATCCAGTATTAGTGCGTCCTTCCTTTGTTCTGGGCGGGCGCGGCATGGAAATTGTTTATGACGATACTGCTTTGGGCGGGTTCATCACGAGAGCGACAGATATTACGCCTGATCATCCAGTTTTAGTAGATAGATTCTTAGATAGCGCCATTGAAATTGATGTGGATGCACTCTTTGATGGAGACGATCTATTTTTGGGTGGTGTGATGGAACACATCGAGGAAGCAGGAATTCATAGTGGTGACAGTGCTTGCGTGCTGCCATCAATGACTGTTACGGCGGCGCAACTCGTAGAAATTCGCCAGGCAACTGAGAAGATTGCTCGTGGTGTGGACGTGCGCGGATTAATCAATATTCAGTTCGCTATTGCTGGCAATACTTTGTATGTACTTGAAGCCAATCCTCGAGCCTCTCGCACAGTTCCATTTGTTTCTAAAGCAACAGGAGTACCGTTGGCTAAAGCAGCAGCTCGTATAGCAGTTGGTTCAACGATCGCCCAGCTACGTGAAGAGAAACTTCTCCCAGCAGCAGGCGATGGAATAGCTAAAGGAATCTCGGTGAAGGAAGCCGTGCTTCCATGGAATCGATTCCGTAGAAGTGATGGTCGTGGAGTCGATTCTGTACTTGGACCAGAGATGCGCTCTACTGGAGAAGTAATGGGTATCTCTCCAGCTTTTGGTGAGAGTTATGCCAAAAGCCAGATTGCAGCGTTCGGACCCCTGCCTAAGTCGGGGACAGTTTTTATCTCCTTGGCCGACAAAGACAAGGAATCTGGTATCCAAGCAGCACTAGGTTTGCAAGAGTGCGGGTTTAGAATTTTAGCCACGGAGGGAACTGCAGCCTTTTTAAATACCCATGGCGTAACGTGCGTGACTGTGCGAAAGAACTCTGAGGGTACTGGGCCAATGGGCGAGAGAACTATTGTTGAAATAATCAACTCTGGGGATATTGATTTAGTCATCAACACACCAGTCGGTAGAGGGACGCGCCAAGATGGCTGGGCGATTCGTACTGCTTCAGTGCAACGATCCATTCCGATTATCACCACAACAGCGGGTTTTAGCGCAGCAGTTGAGGGTATTCGATTCTTGCAAAGTAATAACCTTTCCATTAGATCTCTACAAAAATGGTTGGGTTGAAATGGCTAGCATCAATAAGAATGCTGCGCAAATTCGCGCAAATGTTGTCAGCAATAAACGAGTAGGGCAGTACAACCAACTTATTATCAATATTGGTGATCTAGCTCAGGTTTGTAAGCCTGGAAATTTTGCAGCAATAAGTGTCGGTGGCGAGAATTCACGGATGATATTGCGTAGAGCTTTTGCAATATCTCGAGTTTCAGCTAACTCTGTCTCTGGCGGAACAATGGAGTTGATTGTTGCACCTCATGGTCAGGGAAGTAAGTGGTTGTGCGCGCAAGGAGAAGGTGCGATCTTAGATATCGTCGTTCCACTTGGAACTGCCTTTGGAATTCCAACTGAACCGGTTCAAGTCTTATTAGTTGGTGGTGGGTATGGATCAGCGCCTCTTTTTGGTTTAGCTGAAGTTCTTAACGCCAAGGGTTGTCGCGTAGATATGTTGCTTGGTGCAAGTACTGCATCAAAAATATATGCACCTATGGAGGGCAAGCGTGCAGTCAATTCACTGCGCATCTATACCGAAGATGGTTCTATGGGTCAGAGCGGCCGCGTAACCGAACCCATTGCTGGACTGATTGCAGATCTCAATATTGCAGTTATATATTCGTGTGGTCCCATGGCAATGCTCTCAGCTATCGATGAGATAACACGTAGTACTGATGTAGTCCACCAATGCGCGGTGGAAGAGTCAATGGCCTGCGGTATCGGAATTTGCATGACATGCGTATTACCTGTTGCTGATAACAATGGAAATATTTCAATGTTGCGCTCTTGTGTTGATGGACCAGTAATGGATGGTTCTTTAGTTCAGTGGGACAAAGTTGGTAAAGCTCTATGACAGCCCTGGATTTCTCAACAACTTTAGGAAACGCTTGGTTTCCGGCTCCCACTTTCACAGCAAGCGGTTGCGCTAGTTCAGGGCGTGAGTTATCTCAATTTTTTGATATCACGACAATGGGTGGAGTGGTGACAAAGTCAGTCATGCTCAAAGCACGTAATGGGCGGGCAACACCACGCATGGCTGAAACACCTAGTGGCATGCTCAACTCCATCGGCTTGCAG
Source organism: Actinomycetota bacterium (assembly GCA_041181205.1). Lineage (GTDB taxonomy): Bacteria > Actinomycetota > Actinomycetes > Nanopelagicales > Nanopelagicaceae > Planktophila. Next base: position 31,019 of record JBEGPY010000001.1, read on the forward strand.
GGCCCTGGAATAGATGCATTCCTAGCTAAAGATGTTCCCTATCTTGTTGAACAAAAGGCGAGAATCATTATTTCAATTGCAGGTGAAACTATTGAAGAGTATTCAACTCTGGCACGGAAGTTGCGCTCGGTTTCTGGCATTAGTGCAATAGAAGTCAATATTTCATGTCCCAACGTTGAAAATAGGGGATTGGTCTTTGCCTGTGATCCAGAAGCATCGCGGCGAGTTATCGACGGTGTGCGCAGAACTATTGGGGGCGAGTTACCGATAATTGCGAAATTATCACCTGATGTGACAGATCTTGTTTCTATCGCTCGCGGTGTTGTCGAAGCTGGTGCAGATGGATTAGCGTTAATCAATACGGTTTTGGGAATGGTTATCAATCTAGACACAATGCGTCCGCATCTAGGTGGTAAAACTGGTGGTTTATCTGGCCCAGCTATCAAGCCAATTGCAGTCAGAGCGGTTTATCAAGTCCACGCTGAGATGCCACAAGTTCCAATTCTTGGAATGGGCGGTATTTCAAATGGTCGTGATGCACTGGAAATGATTGCTGCCGGTGCTAGCGGGGTCTCTATAGGAACGGCTAGCTTTGGTAATCCAACAGCGATCATGTCGATTCAAAATGAACTTAAGGATTTGTTGATTGCTAAAGGTTTCACGTCATTGCGCCAAGCGATTGGCTATGCACACCGACCAGAGAATGATTAGATGATGAATAAACCAGCGCCCATCGTTCTAGCTGTTGACACCAGTGATTTAGAGGTTGCCAAGCAGTGGGTGAGTGCAACAGATGGAGTTATCTCAGTAGTTAAATTGGGCTTAGAGTTCTATACCACTTTTGGTAACGAAGGAATCAAAGCCATTTCTGATAGTTGTGCGACTGATATTTTCCTTGATTTAAAGCTGCACGACATTCCACACACAGTTGCAGGGGCTGCTCGTGCTGTTTCAACCTTGCGACCTAAGTTTCTAACGGTGCACGCAGCAGGAGGAAGTGCGATGGTTCAGGCCGCAGCAGATGCAATGCCTGCAACGCACATTACAGGTGTGACGATTTTAACCTCGCTCTCTGAAAAAGATGTCGCGGATATTGGATTTAGAGCCCACGCTTTAGATTCTGCTGTTGGTTTGGCAAAGATTGCGATCTCAGGTGGAGCAAGGGCAATCGTGTGTTCACCTCTTGAAATTTTGGCGATTCGCGAAAATCTTGGAGCTGACATAACCATCATCACTCCGGGCGTTCGTCCAGCCGATTCTGCAGGCGGTGATGATCAAGCACGAACAATGACGCCACGTGAAGCTATCGATCGCGGAGCAAACTATGTCGTTATTGGCCGTCCTATAACGCAAAGTTTTGCAAATGGTGCTCAAGCCATGCGTGAGCGAGCAATAGAGCTTGCTGAGCAGATTCTCAATTAACTTCACATGCAGTTAGGGTTAGAGCATGGGAGCACCTCCGATACTGACCCCGCAGCAACGCGCTGATGCGTTAGTCAAGGCTGCAACTTCCCGAAAGCGACGTGCCGAGGTCAAGTCAAAAATCAAATCAGGTGATTACACCATTGATGCTGTTTTAGAGCTGGCGCAGAAAGAAGATGCTGTAGCCAAGATGCGAGTACGAGAGCTATTGGAAGCCCTCTCTGGTGTTGGAAAAGTTCGAGCGCAGAGCCTTATGGAGAGATTAAATATCTCACCGACCCGTAGAATTCAAGGACTGGGTCGTCATCAAATTAAGGAACTGCGTAGCGAATTTATGAAAAGTACACATGCAGTCCGCGCAGGAAAGTTAATAGTTCTCTCCGGGCCAGGGGGAGTAGGCAAAAGTACAGTTGCTGCACTTTTGCGCAAATCTGGAGATTTCTGGGTCAGTGTTTCAGCAACTACTAGACAACCACGAAACAATGAACTTAACGGAATCGATTATTTCTTCATTTCAAATGAGGAGTTCGATCGCAGAATCAAAGAAGATGAGTTTTTAGAATGGGCCCAGTTCGCTGGAAATCGTTATGGCACACCTAGTGTTGAAGTGAAGGATGCACTTTTGCGTGGTGAGAATGTGTTGCTGGAGATTGAAATCGACGGTGCTAAGCAAGTGAAAGCACATCTGCCACAAGCAATTCTCGTATTTTTAGAGCCTCCTTCATGGGAGGAGTTAGTAGCTCGTCTTGAAGGTCGGGGAACCGATGATCCAGAGAGAAGGGCTCAGCGGTTGCAGTTGGCCCAAGAAGAGCTTGCTGCAGCCTCATTTTTCGATCATGTCATCGTAAATGACGCCGTCGAGCGGGTCGTTGCACAACTGGTATCATTGGCCTCTTGAGTCCGCAGACGGATTCTCACAGCGCACTAGATTTGAGCGGGGTATAAACATGGATGGCATTACAAATCCACCTATTGATGAACTTCTAGACAAGAGCGGCTCTAAGTACAGTTTAGTTTTGTATGCAGCCAAGCGCGCTCGTCAGATTAATGCCTATTACTCACAGCTAGGTGAAGGTCTTCTTGAGTATGTTGGACCGCTAGTTGAGACACATGTTCATGAGAAGCCATTATCAATTGCACTTCGCGAGATTAATGAAGGCTTACTCACGATTGAAAATCTAGAACCAACAGCTTAAGTACTAGGTCTATGAGCGCCACTAACCGCGAGGTTATCCTCGGTATCGGTGGTGGAATTGCTGCATATAAATCCGCTGATCTATTGCGACGCCTGCAAGATAATGGCTTCGCTGTAACTGTTGTTCCAACCCCTAATTCACTTAACTTTGTTGGTGTAGCAACGTGGCAAGCCCTTTCCGGTCGTCCAGTAACAACACAGGTGTGGGAAGACGTAGATCAAGTCCGACATATTTCACTAGCAAAGTTGGCCGATTTTTTCATTATCGCTCCAGCAACTGCAGATTTGATTGCACGATTAGCCATGGGTCGAGCCGATGATTTACTCACCAACCTCGTCTTAGCTAGCGCAGTCCCGAAGTTACTTGTTCCAGCGATGCATCCCTCTATGTGGCTGGATCCAGCAACGGTTGCAAATGTTTCAACCTTGCGATCTCGTGGTTTTGTTGTCATGGAACCCGAAGTAGGACGCTTAACTGGATCTGACTCAGGTCAGGGTCGTTTCCCGCAGACTCAAGTGATAATTGATAGATTCTTTGCGATGAGTGGAATCAAACGCGACCTTGTTGGCAAAAAGGTTTTAGTTACAGCCGGAGGAACGCGTGAGGCGATTGATCCCGTTCGCTACATTGGAAATAGATCTTCGGGAAAGCAAGGGGTTGCCGTAGCAAAAGCTGCAGCAGCACGTGGTGCCACGGTGCATCTGATTGCTGCCAATGTTGAGATAGCTGATTGTGATGGCGTGCTGACAACACATGTTGAAAGTGCAGAGCAGATGCTATCTGAATTAGAGAAAAGCTTTGCTGACACTGACATCTTGGTGATGAGCGCAGCGGTTGCTGACGCTAAACCTAAGAACAGTTCTGCAGAGAAGATAGATAAAAGCGAATTTATAACTATTGATTTGCAAGTAAATCCTGATCTGTTGGCTACTTTGTCGGCAAAGAAGACCAAGCAAGTGATGGTTGGATTTGCCGCTCAAACTAGCGAACTGATTGCATCTGCTAAATCTAAACTCGTCTCTAAAGGCTTAGACCTCATATATGTCAATGACGTCACCGGAGGAGCTATTTTTGGTCAGGACGAGACTGAGGGTACGATTGTGCTTCGCAATGGGGAGTTAATCCCTATCGCACGTCAATCTAAAGACACGCTTGCCCATCATCTACTCGATTATGCTCTTGAGCAGTTAGGTTAGGACAATGTCACAACGTCTATTCACATCAGAGTCAGTAACCGAGGGCCATCCAGACAAGATTGCAGATGCAATCTCTGACGCTGTACTGGATTCTTTACTATCGCAAGATAAAAAGTCCCGCGTAGCGGTAGAAACACTCATCACAACTGGACAAGTCCACGTTGCTGGTGAAGTTACAACTGATGGTTATGCCGATGTTATGGGGATTGTTCGCGATACGGTTTTAAATATTGGTTATGACTCATCGGATAAAGGTTTTGACGGCAATAGCTGTGGAGTATCTATCTCAATTGGTCAGCAATCTCAGGATATTGCGCAGGGCGTTGATGATGCATACGAGCACCGTGTTGGTTCACAAGTAGATCCGCTGGATCTACAAGGTGCTGGTGATCAAGGTTTGATGTTTGGTTACGCTTGTGATGATACGAAGGAATTGATGCCCCTTCCTATCTGGTTAGCCCATGCTCTTGCTCAACAGTTAACTAAGGTGCGAAAGTCTGGATTACTACCTTATCTTCGCCCTGATGGAAAGACTCAGGTAACCATTGAATATGATGGTGATCGCGCAGTAGCGCTAAACACTGTAGTTATTTCAAGCCAGCATGCTGAAGAAGTAGACGTTGCAAACAAGCTTACTCCTGAAATTATCGAGCATGTCATTAACCCAATCTTGGCAACAATCGATTTACCTCGTAAAGATTTGCGCACATTAATCAACCCAACTGGCCGCTTCGTTATTGGTGGACCTATGGGTGATGCTGGGTTAACTGGGCGTAAGATTATTGTTGATACTTACGGTGGAATGGCCCGTCACGGTGGGGGAGCATTTAGTGGCAAAGATCCATCTAAGGTGGATCGTTCTGCGGCATATGCAATGCGGTGGGTCGCAAAGAATGTAGTTGCAGCTGGTTTGGCCAGGCGCTGCGAAGTACAGGTTGCATATGCAATTGGTAAGGCGCAGCCTGTAGGAGTATTTGTTGAAACTTTCGGAACCGAAACTGTCCCTGTATCTAAGATTCAAAACGCAGTGACAACTGTTTTTGATCTCCGACCAGCTGCCATCATTCGCGATTTAGATCTCTTGCGTCCTATCTATTCACTCACAAGTGCGTACGGACACTTTGGCCGCGAACTTCCAGAGTTTGCTTGGGAACGTACTAATCGCGTTTCAGAGCTGCAAAACGCAATTAAGTAATCACTGTGGCAACGCCACGGCTATTTAGACTCAAGTCGCAGGTGGCACCTGCGCCTAGCGGTCCCGTGGCAACAGATTTACCGTATGCACGAGTCTGGGTCGATACAGGAGTTTTTCATTTAGATACTCCGTATGACTATGAAGTTCCAGAAAAGTACTCTCATCTGATTGCAACAGGCGTACGTGTGCAAGTCCCATTTGGAAACCGTGAAGTAGAAGCTCTGATTATTGAGCGAGTAGTCGCACCCAGGGTTACTAGTGGGTTGAAATCAATAACAAAAGTACTCTCACCGCACCCTGTTGCTACAACTAAATCGTTAGAGCTAATTGCTCAATGCGCACAAAGATGGGCGACAAATCCTTGGGATGTCATTAGAAGCGCTATTCCTCCCCGAGTGGCATCAGTTGATAAGGCTCATGAGCCCTATGAATCGAAAATTGTCAGGAGCATTAATCAATCAGATGTATGTTTCCATGCCTTTGAGCCGCACCTTTCAGCACATGCTCAAGTCGCATCGATTGCCCTTGATTCGAGTCGAAAGGGATCGGTATTAATTGTTGTACCGGATGAACGTGACATCCTTGCCATTTGTACGCAGCTTGAAAGTTCTTTTCAACCTGTTTTACGTATAGATAGTGCTATCGCACGCAATGAGAGATATTCAAACTTTTTGCAGGCTATGGAAGTGCAAAATCAAATCATCATTGGTTCAAGAAGTGCCATCTTTACGCCCTTACCCCCAGGATCCACAGTGATCGTCTTTAAGGAGTCATCACCAGATCTTTATGAAGTGCGCTCACCTGCGTGGAATGCACGTGATGTCGCAATGATGCGCAAATCCATAGATTTCGCCCGAGTGATTTTGTGTGGATATGTTCCTTCGCTAGATGTTGCTGCACTTATTGATACAAAGCGAATCGCCTATTTCAATTCAAGTGCGAAGGTATCAGTCAAAGCTTTCACTCCAGTTGATTCCTCTCTCTTGCCTGGGCGAATCTTTAGCGACATTCGTTCAAACATCTCTCAGGGTCCAGTCTTGTTTTTATTGCCTCGCAAAGGTTACGCAAATGGAATTCTCTGTGCGCACTGTAAAAATGTTGCTCTGTGCAAATGTGGCGGGCGACTTCATCTGACTAGCAAGAATGCCGATCCGGCTTGTCGAATCTGCGGAGTAACGACTAAAGAATGGAAATGCAGTTTTTGCACGAGAGATAAGAAATTCGTTGTCTCACGGGGCATCGAGAGGGCGCAAGAGGAGATTGCTCGAGCTTTTCCAAATACGCCCATAGTTCTCTCTTTTGGAGATGTAATTAAAGACCAAGTTGAGAGTAAACCCTGCATAGTTCTGGCAACTCCTGGCGCCATACCGCAAGTAGATGGTGGATATAGCGCAGTCGTGGTTCTTGAAGGTCTCTCTTACTTTAGTCACGATGATTTGCGGGCAAGTGAGCGAGCAAATGAACTCTTCTTTGAAGTAGCGGGATCAGTTAAGAAAGGGGGAGTAGTTCTATTAGCAATTGATGATTCACACCCCATTGTTTCTAGTTTGATACGTTGGAATCCATCTGCAATCTTGAAGCGAGAATTATCGCTGCGCTCTGAAATCTCTTTCCCGCCATCTGTTAATAGTGCTGTCATGATTCTTCCAACTGCGCAAGCAAGCCCTTTGGTTTCTGGAATAAATAGAGCGATTTCTGATGCTCGTTTGGCGAGTGATACCCGTGTATTGGGCCCCACCAAAATTGATAGTGAATCAAGCAAGGTTGTGGTTCTTTCCTCATCGGATTCAAGGGCGACTTTGACTGCGTTTCTACATGAGTTAATGCGACGCAGAAGTATCGCTAAGAAGAGTGATTCCAGCCTTCGAATAGATCCATATTCACTTTAGTATTTTTGATAGACTTCACCTATGTCGATTCAAGAGATTCGTTTATTCGGTGACCCGGTGCTATTAACGCCGGCATCACCTGTAGTCGACTTTGATAAAGAGCTGCGCAAGTTGGTTGCAGATCTCACTGACACAATGCTGGGAGCACCTGGAGCTGGCCTTGCCGCACCACAAATAGGGGTTGCTTTGCGGGTCTTTACTTGGCACGTTGATGATGTTTTAGGTCATTTGATTAATCCAACGCTAACACTTGGCGATGAAATCCAAGATGGAGAAGAGGGGTGTCTTTCATTTCCTGAGCTGCGCTATGACGCTAAGAGAGCGATGAATGCAGTGGCAAGAGGTTTCAATATGTTTGGGGAGCCAGTCGTCATCGAAGGTACTGAATTCTTAGCACGCGCCCTCCAGCATGAAACTGACCATCTTGATGGCATTCTCTTCATTGATCGTCTATCGCCAGAGGATCGCAAAGTGGCTATGCGCGAAATCCGTGAGTCTGAATGGTTCAATGCACAGAGCGAATCGGGTAAAACACCAACGATTAAGACATCACCGCACTCACTTTTTGGGCGGAATACTTAATGCGTTTAGGAGTAGCCGCTACTCCCGAGGTCGCATTGCCCACCCTTAATTGGTTAAAGACCAGTGGGCATACCCTGGTTCGAGTCATCAGCCAACCTGATAAACCATCGGGTCGAGGTCAGGAAATGAACTCCTCGCCTGTAAGCCAATGGGCAAAAACTAATTCTATCGAATTGATTACGCCAACTGCATTCTCTGAAATAGATGGTGTCTTGTCAGATCTAGATCTATTAATCACGATTGGTTACGGCCGAATTCTGCCGGCGAGCACCCTGTCGATTCCTAAGTTTGGTTGTATTAACCTCCACTTTTCGCTTTTGCCTAAATATCGAGGCGCAGCACCGGTTCAAAGAGCAATTGAAGCTGGCGAAACAGAGAGTGGAGTAAGCGTCTTCGCACTTGATCCTGGCATGGACACAGGTCCGATTTACACATCCATCACGGTTCCAATCACCGCAACTATGCGCAGCTATGAATTATTAGAGAAACTTTCTGTAGTGGGAGTAGATGCGGTTAGGGATGCATTGGTTGCTATCGAGAGCGGGGCTGCGCCTTTAGCGCAAGCAGATAAGCCATCGATGGCACCAAAAATAGATCGTGAAGAAGCAAAACTGAATTGGAACTCCTCCGCTGAATCACTTCTTAATAAGATTCGTGCTTTTTATCCCCAACCACAAGCGTGGACAGTTTTCCGCGGCCAACCACTGAAGATTTCAATGGCAAAAATTGACGCATCTAATCTCACGTTAGAACCCGGTGAATTAGGAGTTATTGGATCTGATTGCTGTATCGGAACAGGTGATAACGCTCTTGTTCTTGAAAGAGTAACTCCAGCAGGTAAGAAGGAGATGTCGGCCTTAGATTGGTCACGAGGAGCACGGTTTGAGAGTGCGGAACGCTGTGGTTGAGGCCAGGCGCTACACCTTCAAGGCCCCTAAGCCAGATGCAGTTCGCTTGTTGGCATTTGATCTCATCACTGAAGTAAATCGCAATGAAGGCTATTCAAACCTTCTACTTCCGGCTGCTCTTAATGTCTCTTCATTGGAAGATCGAGACCGCAATCTAGTGACTGAACTTGTCTATGGAACATTGCGTATGCAGGGAAAGCATGATTGGGTTCTTGCCCAGATCTCAGACAGACCGTGGAATGAAGTTGACTCAGGAATTGTCGATGTTGCGCGCATGGGTGTTCATCAAATTCATGAGCTCCGTATTCCAGATCACGCAGCAGTCTCTGCCACTGTTGAAGTTGCCCGTAAGCGTCTAGGGGAGTCTAAGGCCAGCTTTGTTAACGCTCTTTTGCGTTCTGTTACTCGTAAGAGCTATGAGGAATGGTTTGCACCTCTTGGTGAGATTAGTGATGCAGTCGAAAGGTTATCCATCCAATATTCTCATCCACACTGGATAATCTCTGCGTATTTTGATTTGTTAAAGGATTGGGACGCAGTTGAAGCAGAACTTGCAACAAACAATGTGCCAGCCCTTCCAACCTTAGTTTCTTGGCCTGGATATTCAACTCAAGCAGAGTTGGTTGCACTTGGGGCAGAGCCTACGATTTATTCGCAGTTGGGTGCTCGTTTGAAGGGTAATCCTGGAAATTTGGATGTGATTAAGCATCGCCTAGCTGGCGTGCAAGATGAGGGTTCGCAGTTAGTCGCAATGGTTTTTGCTGCAGCTTCAGCAGGAAGTGCTTGGTTGGATATGTGTGCGGGCCCTGGTGGTAAAGCTGCACTTCTTTCCAGTATTGCAAAAGAGCGAGCAATAGATTTTACTGCAAATGAAGTTTCAGCACCTCGCGCCGAATTAGTAAAAAAGGTGGTGCACGGCGCAACTGTGTGGTGTGGAGATGGTCGAGAGATCGCAAGTCACGGGAAGAGTTTTGATGCAGTAATCATTGATGCTCCCTGCACAGGCCTTGGGGCTCTTCGCCGTAGGCCAGAGGTGCGATGGCGCAGGTCTTTAACTGATCTTCGGGAACTCACTTCTTTGCAACGAGAGCTACTAGATAGCGCGGTATCAGTGATGAACTCTGGTGCCATTTTGGGCTATGCAACGTGCTCTCCGCATCTGGCTGAAACAACGGTGCAAGTCCTCGATATTTTGAAGAAACATCCAGAGCTAGAACAGTTAGACATTAATGAGTACCTACCTGAGAACTTAAAAGATGCAACGCGCGGCAAATCAATGTCTCTCTGGACCCATAAGCACGGCACGGATGCGATGTTTCTAGCGCTGCTACGAAAGAAGTAGCGGCATGAGAGTTAGGCTAGAGAGATGAACCGTGAGATTCGTATAACGCCGAGCATTCTCAACGCTGATTTTGATCATTTGGAGCAGGAGATAGCCAAGATCTCAAGTGTGTCAGACCTTATTCATTTAGATGTTATGGACAATGTTTTTGTTCCAAACTTCACCTTTGACTTTGAAAGTGCAAGTGAAATCATTAGGGGTTGTCCTATTGGTGTGGATGCACATTTGATGGTTGCCGACGTTGATCAGATTGCCCCTCTTTATGCTCAAGTGGGATGTGCAAGTGTGACCATTCATGCCGAAGCTGCCAAGAACATCGGTCAGACATTGCGTGCGATTAGAAGCGAGGGAGCGAGATCTGGTTTAGCGCTAAAGCCACATACGCCTCTAGCCGACTATGAAGAATTTACTAATCTCGTGGATATGTTCTTGATTATGACTGTCGAACCAGGTTTTGGTGGGCAAAAATTCATGGGTGAGGTGATGGACAAAGTTCGAGCAACCCGTAAGGTAATTGGCGATCGCCCAATCTGGTTACAAGTTGATGGGGGCATATCGCTAGAGACTATAGAGATTGCAGTCGCAGCAGGAGCTGACACATTTGTGGCAGGTAGTGCAGTCTTTAAATCTGATGACCCAGCGCAGATGGTTACTGCCTTACGTGCTCTTGCACAGGCCGCGAGTTAGCACTCACTTCTTAAGCCGGAGAAATTGGCAACGGTGGGCTAGTTCTCTCTAGTAAACTCCAGCTATGAAATCCTTCGAATCTTTATGGGCTGAGTTAAGTGAAAAGGCCCTGCTACGCCCAGATGGTTCAGGAACTGTTGCTGCCCTGGATGCCGGAGTGCACGCAATCGGCAAGAAGATTTTGGAAGAAGCTGGTGAAGTCTGGTTAGCGGCTGAACACGAGAGTGATGAAGCTTTAGCTGAAGAGATTAGTCAGTTGATTTATCACGTGCAAACATTGATGTTAGCTCGAGGTCTGACTCTTGATGATGTCTACACCTACTTATAAGTGAATCGAGCAAATATGTTACGCATAGCCGTCCCCAACAAAGGTTCTCTTGCTGAGGAATCTATTGCCATTCTAAAAGAGGCGGGATACCGCCAACGCACAGATAGCCGTGATTTGGTTCTCATTGATAACGATAATGGCGTGGAGTTCTACTACCTTCGCCCTCGTGATATTGCAATCTATGTTGGCTCAGGGGAGTTAGAGGCTGGAATTACAGGTCGAGATCTCTTAATTGATTCAGCTGCAAGTGCTCAAGAGCTTCTTTCACTCAATTTTGGAGCTTCAACATTTAGATTCGCTGGACCAGCTGATCGCGAATGGAAGATTTCTGACATCGCAGGAAAACGCGTTGCAACGGCTTATCCTGGGTTAGTTAATCACCACCTAGCGCAGTTGAAAATCAAAGCTGATGTAGTGCGCTTAGATGGCGCAGTTGAAAGTAGTGTCAGATTAGGCGTTGCAGATCTGATAGCCGACGTTGTTAGCACTGGAAATACGCTTCGCCAGGCGGGTTTGAAGATATTTGGTGATGCAATACTTACAAGTGAGGCAGTTGTAATCTCCAGAAAAGGTGTTGTGATACCTGCTGATTTAGAAGTCCTTATTCGACGTCTGCAAGGCGTTGTTACAGCTCGCATGTATGTTCTATTGGACTATGACATTCCCAAGTCTCTAGTAGATAAAGCCTGCGCTATTACTCCTGGTTTAGAGTCACCAACTATTTCACCATTGCAAAATGCTGATTGGGTTGCTGTTCGCGCCATGGTTAAGCGCAAAGAGACCAATGATGTTATGGATGAACTCTGGGCTCTTGGCGCCCGTGGAATCTTAGTGACGGATATCCACGCTTGTCGTCTTTAGATTTTGCCGATCGAAATCTCTAGACCATTACTTAGAGCAATAGGTGAGAGGGCTTGGCTCAGAGTATCTGTCTTCGCTCCGGAGAGTATAAATTCAATGGCCGTTGATGGATTGGATGCCAAGCGTGTTATACGTTCGATATTTGCACCACTCTGATGTAAAACTTCTGCCATCTCTGAAATAGCCTTGGGATTTATTTTCTCACAGGAAATTGTGACGTGGGCAAGATTTGATTTGGTAGATAGCGATGACTTTTCTTCGTATGAGAAAAGTGTGGCTATATCCACATCCAAACTAGCAGCACAACTTTCCAAATCGGCAGCTATCGCTTCTTCATGAGCTGGGTTTAGAGCAATTAGAACGGTAAGAATAAGTCGATCTTTAATAACTACCTGTTCAATATCCACAATTGTTATAGCAAAGGGTGAAAGGACCTCGAAGAGGGATTTAGTAATCCCAGGCTTATCTACGCCGCTGAGAAGGATGAGACCTGTGTATTGCTCAGTATCTGCGCTAGTACTCATGATAAGGCCAAGATTATCTTAAAATCACATCGTGTAATTGCCACTATTGAGGGATTTGTTGCTCCCTAACCAGTATCTTTTTGCTCTATGACCACATCACCTGTTCTCGAACTGAGCGATGTCTCAGTACGTCGTGGTGAAAAGTTGATTTTGGGACCTTTAAATTTTCAAATAGCTCAGGGGGAGCGGTGGGTCATTCTTGGTCCTAACGGTGCAGGCAAATCAACGCTTTTGCAGATTCTGGCTACAAAGATTTTCCCCACGCAGGGAACAGTAAGTGTTCTAGGTAAACAAATGGGTCGAGTTGATCTCTTTGAACTTCGCACGCGCATTGGAATTTGTGGTGCACCAATAGCTGAAGATATCCCAGGTGATGAAAAAGTTAAGGACGTAGTTTTAACCGCGGCATATGCGATCTTGGGTCGATGGAACGAAAATTATGATTTATGGGATGAATCTCGAGCTATTGCTTTGTTGACAACTTTTGGTGTACGTGAGCTAGGGGAGCGTCACTATGGTTCGCTCAGTGAAGGTGAGAAGAAGCGTACGCAAATCGCACGAGCACTGATGGCAGATCCCGAACTTCTACTTCTTGATGAGCCCGCAGGCGGATTAGACGTTGGTGGCAGAGAAGATCTTTTACGTCGCTTTGCCAATTTTGCAGCTGATCCAACGGCTCCGGCAACGATTTTAGTTACACATCACATCGAAGAGATCCCTATGGGAACAACACATGCCTTGCTACTCAAAGATGGTCAGATAGCAGTCTCTGGTCCAGTAGAAGCAGTAATTACCTCTGAGCATATTTCTGCGATCTTTAATGAAAAGATCTCTGTTACGCAAGATTCTGGTCGCTTCTTCGCACGTTCATATCAATAGCTATGGCGCTTTTTGACCAACTGCATGATGAGTGGCAAAAGGTGTTGGCTGATTATCGATCATTGGTCGAAACAATTGATTCACTCATTGATAAAAGTGATGTGACCCCATCCTATGAAAATATTTTTGCCGCATATCAACTGCCACCGAGGGCTATAAAGGTGGCAATCTTTGGTCAGGATCCATACCCGACACCTGGCTATGCCCACGGTTTGGCTTTTTCTGTTGCAGCAAACACGCAGCCACTTCCAGCATCGTTGAAGAACATATTTAAAGAGCTAGAGAGCGATTGGGGTGTGAAGGTTGCTATCAATGGAAATCTGCAGCGTTGGGCTGATCAAGGTGTTTTTCTACTCAATCAAATCCTGACAACGCGGCCGACGCAATCTTTAGCCCATGAAGATTTTGGTTGGCAAGAGTTCACTGCAGTTACAGCAAAAGTAGTTGGAGAATCAGGGGCTATTGGAATTTTTTGGGGATCAAAGGCGCAACATTTGGCTCAATATTTTGATCCCAAGCTCTCAATTTCTTCAGCGCATCCAAGTCCGTTATCGGCATATAGAGGATTCTTTGGTTCCAAACCATTCTCGAAAGCCAATGAAATGCTGCGCACGCAGGGTAAAAGTGAAATCAGATGGTAGAAATACTAAAGCCCCGCAGATTTCTCCACGGGGCTTTAGTTTGATACTTACTACGGGTTTATCCGATCCAAGCGTTGATTGGTGAGGATAGGAAATAGACCATGAATAGTCCAGATACAAGAAGTAGCAATGGATGTAATTCCTTACCACGGCCTTGAACCACGCGAATAACTACGTGAGTAACAAATCCAGCTCCAATACCTACAGAGATGTTGTAAGTGAATGGCATCAAGATAATTGTTAGGAACGCTGGGATTCCAATACCCAGATCATCCCAATCGATCTTCTTGATCTGAGACATCATGAGGAAACCTACGATGATCAGAGCAGGAGTTGCAGCTTCGTAAGGAATTATTGCTACAAGAGGTGCCAAGAATGTTGTGAGTAGGAATGCAATTCCAGTGACAACTGAGGCAAGACCAGTACGAGCACCTTCACCCACACCAGCTGCTGATTCGATGTAGCTAGTATTTGATGAAATACCTGCTGCGCCACCTGCTGCAGCTGCTATTGAGTCAACCAAAAGAATCTTCTGGATGTTATCAACGTTGCCATCTTTGTCAGCAAGACCTGCCTCATGACCGATCGCAGTAACTGTTCCAACGGTGTCGAAGAAATCAGAAAGCAATAAGGTAAAGAGAAGCAGAATTGCCGCTATCAATGAGACATTGTCGAGGCTAAAAGCGCCTAAGAGATCAAATTGTCCAGTGAAATCAAACTCTGGGACAGCAACGATCTCTTTGGGAACTGAAGGAATATTGAGCCCCCAACCGCCGTCCACGATAGTCGGTGGATTTCCGGCTGTGAATCCTGGTGCGATGTTGTACATCTTCTGGAGGACAACTGCCAAGACGGTAGCTGCCGAAATTCCAATCAGGATAGCTCCCTTAACTTTGCGCACCATAAGTCCGATGATGAGAAGTGTTCCGAAAACAAAAACTACTGTTGGCCAGCCAACAAGGTTTCCATTTACGCCAAGACCCACTGGAACTGGACCGCTACCCGTTTTGCGGACAAAACCTGCATCAACTAGACCAATGAGGGCGATGAAGAGGCCGATACCAACTGAGATTGCAATCTTGATCTGTGGTGGAACCGCCTTGAATACTGCTACGCGGAACCCAGTGAGAACTAATACCAAGATGATTAAACCTTCAAGAACAACAAGACCCATGGCTGCAGCCCATGTCATCTTTGATGCAATACCAACTGCAACGAAAGTGTTGAGACCAAGTCCTGTAGCAAGAGCTAATGGGTAGTTGGCTATTGATCCCATAAGAATGGTCAGCACACCAGCAACAAGTGCTGTAGTTGCTGCAACCATTGCAGGTGCAGGTGCGGCACCTCCGAAGAGGAACTGACCGTTTTTATCTGGTGAGTACGCCAAGATGATTGGGTTAAGAGCCACGATGTAGGCCATCGTGAAGAAAGTTACGAGTCCGCCTCGAACCTCTTGGCCAATTGAAGAGCCACGTTCTGAGATTTTAAAATAGGAATCCAGCATGAGTAACGCCTTTCTAATTTTGTTAACGGGGGTGTTTGCGACCCCGTACATAGCAAACGGCCTACGCACGCCGAGGGAATACTTTGAGGGTAGTAGTTACTTGCTCGTAACTCTGGAAACGACACCTAGGGCAATGGCAATAGATTGACCGATCAAGCCTGCAAAGAGCAAAGTTCCGAGGCCAACCGTGCCACCCAGCAGCCAGCCCAAGGCAAAAACGGTGCTTTCAATGGCCAAACGAACGCGGCCCACTTGAATCCCACTCTTAAAGTGAATTCCGGTCATCAAACCATCACGGGGTCCAGGCCCCAGGCCGCATGTAATGTATAGAGCAGATGCTGCCCCAACCATAGCGATACCTAATAATGTGTAGAGAATTCCAATGAAGTAATTTTCCTGCAATGGAATGTTTGTAACACCAATTTCAATAGCTAGGGCGATGATAATGATGTTAGAAATCGTTCCAAAGCCAGGTTTCTCACGAAGAGGAATCCAACCTAAAAGAACAAGTGCACTGATTCCAAAAGTTGACCAGCCCATGGTGATATCTAAATTCTTAGAAATTCCCTGTGCTAATACTGACCATGGTCCATTTCCTATATTGCTTTGAATAACGAATGCATCACCAAGACCAAAGATGAAAAGACCAACCCAGAGAATCAATACGCGAGTGAAACCAAGATCCCACTTTGACTTGGCTGTCCATGGAGTGATCGGAACTGTGCGGTGCGGACGTAGAAACTCCATGAATGCATTCGATGACATTGGGGGAGTCTAGTACAACCACTCATGCCATATCAGGCTATTCTTAAACAATGTTTCCAGGTATTGGCACGCTCATCAATGTATGTGCAATCATCGTGGGAGCAAGTCTTGGTATTTTTGTTGGACATAGGTTGCATTTAAAGACTAGAACTCTACTGACAGATGTATTGGGTCTCGCAACACTTCTAGGGGCTGCATCGGCGTTGATACCTTTGTGGTCATCGCGCTATGTCGATTCATTGCCAGCGGGTTGGCCGCTACTAGTTGTCCTTGGTTCGCTTATCTTCGGTGGTTTGATTGGTTCTGCACTCGGATTAGAAGATCGCCTAGATCATTTAGGCGAAAACTTACGCAAAAAGTTCAAGGCATCAAAAGAGAGTCCATTCGTTGAAGGCTTTGTTACAGCATCTCTTCTTTTTGCAATTGGCCCGCTTGCTATTTTGGGAAGCATCAGCGATGGAATGTCGAATGGAATTGATCAACTCTTACTCAAGAGCACTCTCGACTTTTTCGCAGCTATGGCTTTTGCATCATCCCTTGGTTGGGGAGTAGCAGTTGCTGCAATTCCTGTAGCTATGTATCAAGGTTTCTGGACAGTTATCGGATTAGCACTAGGAGAAATCCTAGATGGTTACCAAGTTGATGCCATGACAATCGTTGGTGGAGTTTTGCTCATTGGAATCGGCCTGCGACTTTTGAACATCAAACATGTTGCCGTTGGCAATCTGCTGCCGGCATTGGCTGTTGCACCATTACTTGCGATGTTGGTGCATTCCTTTATTTAGAAAGTCGATGCGTCAATCACAAAGCGGTATTTAACATCACTTGCAATGGTGCGCTCATAAGCGGTATTTGCATAAGAGGCGTTAATAACTTCAACATCGCTGACGATCGAATGCTCGCCACAGAAGTCCAACATCTTTTGCATCTCTGGAATTCCACCGATCATGGATCCAGCCAGGCGTCTGCGACCATTGAGAAGTGCTCCAGCGTTTACCTCATAAGGCTTACCCGGTAACCCAATAACTACCAAGGTTGCATCTAACTTGAGAAGGTCTAGGTACTCATTAATATCTAAAAAGGCACTTACGGTGTTGAGAACTAGGTCGAATGACTTAGTGAGTGGTTTTAGTACCCCTGGAACACTTGTATCAACAAAGTGTTTTGCACCCATAGCCAATGCATCAGCTTTCTTAGAAGGTGAATGTGAGAGAACAGTAACTTCTGCTCCCATCGCCACAGCAAATTTCACACCCATGTGCCCAAGACCGCCAAGTCCCATGACGGCTACTTTGCTACCAGGTCCGGTATTCCATTTGCGAAGAGGTGAATACAAAGTAATTCCAGCACAAAGAAGCGGAGCTACTCCATCCAAGGAGAGATTTGCTGGGATATGCACTGCGTAATCTTCGTTGATGACGAAAAGATTTGAATATCCACCAAGTGCCACCGTCTTACCGTCGCGCTCCATTGTGTTATATGTTCCGGTCATTCCCTCTTCGCAATACTGTTGCAATCCACCTAGGCAGCTTGCGCACTTGCGACAGGAATCAATGAAAACACCCACACCGATTAAATCTCCGACTTTAAACTTGGTGACCGAGCTACCAATAGCACTTACCGTTCCTGAGATTTCGTGGCCAGGAACCATTGGGAAAATCGCTGGACCCCATTCTTCTCGAACCTGGTGGATGTCTGAGTGGCAGATGCCTGCATAGGCGATGTCTAGAGCGACATCATGAGCACCGAGTTCACGTCGTTCAAACTCATAAGATGTCAGTGCTGCCTTGGCCGATAATGCCGCTAATCCACGTGTTTTCATTGTTACTCCTTGAAGAATTTATTGATTGAACGGTAGAGGCTGCGAAGATACATGACCGGCGCGAGATGCGCGCGCTGTAACTTGTCGCATATGGTGTCTGCGACATAAGACTTCATATCCAACTTCACTGCCCGGTGATACATCTCCCACAACAACTTGTTCACCCTCAACAACCATCACTCCACCAACAGTTCTTGCGTTATGGGTCGCACGAGAGCCACACCAACACAGGGCTTCAACCTGCAACGTGTTCACACGATCTGAGAGCTCGACTAAGCGAGCAGAACCGGGGAAGAGCATCGTGCGAAAGTCACTCAGGATTCCAAAGGCATAGACATCAATTCCAAGGCCATCAACAATGCGTGCCAGCTGCTCGATTTGAACGGGCTCATAAAACTGAGCTTCATCGCAGATAATGTAATCAATGCGATCTCCAGCAGATAAGGCATCCACAACAAATTTATGAATATCTAGAGTGGGGATAACTTCAATTGCAGGACTTGAAAGACCCAAGCGGGAGGAGATAATTCCGCTGCCAGCTCTGTCTTTATTGGTGAAAATTAGACCTGTGCGTCCCCGGCTCTGATGATTATGCGCGGTCTGTAGGGCAAGCGTGGATTTGCCGCTATCCATCGTTCCGCAGTAATAAGTCAGTTCAGCCATGGAATGCATCTTGCCACAGAGTTAGGCAAAGAGCCCCTTAGCAATGAGGGCTTCCTCGAGTTTGGGCAAAAGCTTCAAAGCCATATCTACCGAAATGTGAGATGCATCGCGATAGGCGACCGTGCCATCAACAATGGCTGGGCAATATGAGGAACATAACCACGGATTTGGATTGATTATTTGAAAGCCAGAAATAATAGAGACAGGTGTTTTTTGAGTGGAATCACATGTGCTGGAATTGCGAGAAGCTAAGCAGTTCGGGATATCTCGCAAAGGTCTTGGTGTATCACTGATGTAGATGAGGTGATCAGTAGATCCTTTTAAATCTCGAAGCAATTTTCGTTGACCATCATTCCACCACTGCCCTCTACTTCCTGTGCCCTTTGCAGGAGTGAAATATTGGAAACTACTCGTAATAACTGCCATCGGTTTAATTTGAGCTATTCGTTTAATCGAGTTTTCCCGCCACTTGGTGCAGTGCACCATCTTGAAAGCACCTTGATCAGGGCGTTTGGCCTCAACTGCTGGACAGGCAGATTTCGTTAGCGAGATAAGTTTATACCCGCGTTCATTAGCTAATTTTTCAAGCGTTGGAAACCATTGTGCAGCGTGTGAATCTCCATAAAGAACAATTGTTTCAGAGGAGTTCTTATCACCGTAGGTGCAGTATCCCGATTTAGTTTCACCATAATTAACATGACAGTTATCGCCATACACAGCTGGCTTTTCCATCACTTGAACTAGATCAAATTGATATGAGATGTCGCCCTTGGTCGTGATGATGGAGGAGGCAGTAAATGCAATAAACACACCCGCCACAAGTGATGCTGCAGTCATAATTACAGCCCCTCTATATATCGTCTTAGGGGATAGCTTCTTATGACGCAGAGGCTCTTCTATAAACATGCTGGTGTAGTGCGCAAGAACAATAGTTAAAGCAATGCATAGGAATCGTTCATAGAAGCGCAGTGGTCGTCCAAGTGCACTACTTGGTAGAACTAATGCGGGCCAGTGCCAGAGATATAGGGGATAGGAGATCGCCCCTAACCACTGGCTCAATCGTGAATTGGATAAGTCATTAAATAGTGGAGGCCAGTATTTGATTGATGCCAACAAGAAAACAGTTGCGAGAACCGGTACTAATGCGTTTTTGCCCGGAAAGGCAGTGTTTTCATTGAAATTGAATGAAGATATTGCGATGCCTAAGAATCCAAGCCAAGGCAGAATTCGGATCTTCCTTTTTGTTTCAGGTATGAATAGGAGCAGTGCTCCAAAACCTAATTCCCATGCACGAGTTGGCAACGAGTAGAACGCCCAGATAGGTGCGACTTGAGTGAGGTAAATCGAGAAAAGAAGTGAAAGAACAGTTGCTGCTGCAATTCCAGCAAGGACTACCTTTTTCCCATAGCGAGCTAAGAACAGTATGAAGAGGGGCCATACGAGATAGAACTGTTCTTCAACCGCTAAAGACCAATAGTGGATAAACGGAGAGGGGGTTGCATTCAGATTCTGATAGTCATTCTGCCACCACGCAAAGAGATAATTGGAGATGTAGGTGGAAGCGGCGAAGAGATCCCTACCTAAAGATTCGCGTGTAATTGGCGGAAAAAGTATCCAAGCAAATATGGCGGTTACCAATAGTACGAATACCGATGTTGGTAACAGTCGCTTAATTCGTCGCTGGTAAAAGGCTCTAAAATCGAGAGTTCCTGTCTTTTCAATCTCTCTAAGGATTAGCCCAGTGATGAGATAACCTGAGATTACATAGAAGATATCAACCCCAATAAATCCGCCAGGAAGAAGACGTGCATGAAATACGGTTACTAATATCGCGGCTAGAGCACGCAGGCCCTGAATCTGGGTAATGCGCATGCTTAAGAAACTACTAGTGAATGAATTGGTATCTTTGGATACTTCGCAGTTAATCGAGCTCGACCTTCAAGTGCCTGAATTTCTAGCAGTGCAAGAATCTGATACACACTTCCACCCGCACGATTAACAAGTTGAATTGCTGCATCAAGTGTTCCACCAGTTGCCAAAACATCATCAATCAGGAGTACTTCGCCGGCAAATGGAATGGCATCAGCGTGTATCTCTAAAACATCAGTTCCATATTCAAGGCCATAGCTTTGGGAGAAAACTGTGTGGGGAAGCTTGCCAGCTTTACGGATTGGAACAAATCCAGTTTTCATTTTATTAGCTAGAGCAGAAGCAAAGATAAAGCCTCTGGCTTCGACGCCTGCGATAGAAGTTGCTGGACGGGCAAATTGCGCAAAGTGATCAGTGACAGCCGAGAATGCCGTTCCATCTGCAAGAAGCGGAGTGATGTCTTGAAAGAGGATCCCAGGTTTTGGATAGTCAGGGATTGCTCTGATGAGTGAGACTGCCTCATCGATCTTCATATGCTCATCCTAACGAAAGTGTCCGAGAGGGGACTTGAACCCCTAATCCCTTACGGGAACTAACACCTCAAGCTAGCGCGTCTGCCAATTCCGCCACCCGGACTAAGTGCTGGGAAAGGATAGCAATTTGGTGACAGAATGGCGAAATGACTACACCATCACGCACCCAACTTGAAATCGAAGCTATCCGCATTTGCCAGGAATTGATCCAAATTCCATCTGTTAATTATGGAGATGGAAAAGGCGATGAGAAGGCAGTTGCCCAATATGTGATGAAGTTGCTGACTGAAGTTGGAATTGAAGCCACCATGTATGAAGCAGCGCCTGGTCGCTGCAATGTCATTGCACGCATTAAAGGAACAGATTCATCACGACCTGGTTTAGTTTTGCATGGTCACATAGATGTTGTTCCAGCAAACGCTGCTGATTGGTCGGTAGATCCCTTTAGCGGAGAGATTCGTGATGGAATGATCTGGGGCCGTGGCGCAGTAGATATGAAAAATATGGATGCAATGATTTTGGCAACGGTTCGCGATTGGGCCAGAACTGGTTATAAGCCACAGCGTGACATTGTTTTAGCTTTCTTTGCTGATGAAGAGGCTGGAAGTATCTTTGGCTCACATTGGATGGTTGATAAGCACCCAGAAGTTTTCGCTGGATGTACTGAAGCAGTCTCAGAGGTTGGTGGCTTCTCAGT
>JBEGPY010000002.1:0-35137 GCA_041181205.1 Actinomycetota bacterium
GAAAGAGCTTTTGGCTTGCGCTCTAGGTATGGCTCAAGGTCTAGCAACTTAGCTGCTTCAAGAACGCGGCGTTCACGTTCTTCTTTTGGAGTTCCAGCGATCTTTAGTGCGAAGCCCATATTTTCTGCAACGCTCATGTGTGGGTACAGCGCATATGACTGGAATACCATCGCGATATCGCGATCTTTTGGTGCAACGTTTGTTACGTCGCGATCACCGATTAAAATTCTTCCGTTATCAACTTCTTCAAGTCCTGCCAACATACGAAGTGATGTTGACTTACCGCAACCTGATGGTCCGACTAAAACCAAAAACTCACCGTCATTGACAGTGAGATTTAATTTATCGACAGCAGGTGCTGTAGTTCCTGGATAGGTACGTGATGCGGCTTCGAAAACTACTGATGCCATGAGATTGCTCTCCTTCTCCGGGCAGGTACGTGCCCGACGGTCCGTGGATGAAGGTGATGGTCCGGGTGGACCAACGCACCGAAGGTTACGGGTAAAGGGGGAAATTGGCTAGGCAGCCCCTTCGAGCATTGCCGTATAGTTAGGTACCTAATGGAGACTCACTCGGTCGGTACCTTATTTGCAGATTTAGCTTTGGTAGCTGGCCTTATCTTGTTGGCCGCCCTTTTCGTTGCCGCTGAAATAGCCCTGATCTCTTTGCGTGAGAGCCAGATTCGCCAGATTGCTGGGCGTGGAAAACGGGGCGCTCGCGTTGCAAAGTTAGCTGAGAATCCCAACCGCTTTTTAGCTGCTGCCCAAGTGGGAGTGACGGTCTGTGGCTTTTTATCTGCAGCTTTAGGTGCTGAAAAACTTGGTGGATACATCATTCCCTGGTTGGAAGAGAAAGGCTTTTCAAGGGGCCTGAGTACAACCCTTTCAATTATTGGGGTGACTCTGGTTATCGCTTACTTTTCACTTGTCTTTGGAGAACTTGTCCCAAAGCGCCTTGCCCTTTTTAGAAGCGAGGAGATCTCTTTAGCATCAGCTGGAGTAATTGATGTGATTGCAAAGATTTTCCGCCCCATTATTTGGTTGCTCTCAAAGTCAACAGATTTTGTTGTGCGCGCATTTGGAATTGATCCTAAAGAGGCACGAAGCCAGATCTCTGAAGAAGAGCTATTAGATCTTGTGGCTGGCCATGCTGCATTAAGTGATGAAGAGCGTGACATTGTTGAAGAAGTTTTTAATGCCTCCGAGCGCCAGATTCATGAAGTCATGGTTCCGCGCACGGAAGTTGATTTTATGGATGTCTCATTCACCGTTGGGAAAGCCATTGAGTTAGCCGTTGATAAGGCCCATTCACGTTATCCAGTAATTCGTGGCTCTTCTGATGAAGTAATTGGTTTCATACATGTGCGAGATTTACTCGATACTTCTTTGGCGACAAAGGAAACAAAGATTATTGAACTCGTTCGATCCATCATGTTTTTGCCTGGAACGAAAGGAATTTTACCGGCACTTTCTGAGATGCGTAAACAAGGACAGCATGTGGCAATCGTTCTAGATGAATACGGTGGCACCGATGGCATCGTAACGCTGGAAGATCTAGTGGAGTGCTTAATCGGTGATATTAGGGATGAATACGATGTCGATGAAACAGATATCGCTGTGGAATCTCGCACGGGTGATTTTGAAGTTGACGGCCTGATATCAATTGAGGATTTAATTGAGCAGACCGGCCTAGAAATTCCAGATGGTCCTTATGAAACCGCCAGTGGCTTTGTTATGCATCATTTAGGTCGAATTCCTAAGGAACATGACGTATTAATGGTCGATGGACTACGAATTACAGTGCTTTCTATGGAGGGTAAGCGCGCTGGAGCGCTATTGATCTCTCGCAGCACATGATGTGTGAAAGAATTATCACATGAGCACCAAGCGGGTTTTATCTGGAATCCAGCCGACAAGTGATTCCTTCCACCTTGGCAATTACTTAGGCGCCGTTAAGCAGTGGGTTGAATTACAAAATGGACATGATGCCTTTTATTGCATCGTAGATTTGCATGCATTAACTGGAGAGATTGAACCTGCACTACTGCGAAAGCGGACGTTAGCTTCAGCTGCGCAGTTAATAGCACTTGGAATTTCTCCAGAAAAGTCAACGCTCTTTGTTCAGTCACAAGTGCCACAACACAATCAATTAGGTTGGCTCATGGAGTGCATGGCTGGCTTTGGCGAAGCAAGCCGCATGACCCAGTTCAAAGACAAATCTGCAAAGGGTGGCTCTGATTCTGCGCGCGTTGGGCTTTTCACTTACCCCATGTTGCAAGCTGCAGATATTTTGTTATATCAAGCTAACTTAGTTCCAGTCGGTGAAGATCAACGCCAACACATCGAGCTCACTCGAGATTTAGCGGGCCGATTTAATACCCGCTTCGGGCAGACATTTACGATTCCTGAAAACTTTATTTTAAAGTCTGCAGCTAAAATCCAAGATCTACAAGATCCATCGGCAAAGATGAGTAAATCATCGGGCTCTGCTGCAGGTGTTTTGGAATTAATGGATACCCCGGAATCAAATGCTAAGAAGATTAAGAGCGCAGCTACCGATGCTGGACGCGAAGTGAAATTTGATGAAAAAGAAAAGCCTGGAATTAGTAATTTACTAACAATTCACAGCGCACTTTCGGGCAAAACAATCCCGGCTTTAGAAGCTGAATTTGATGGCAAGGGTTATGGCGACTTTAAAGGTGCAGTTGCTGAAGTTGTTGTTGAATATTTCCGACCAATTCGCGCTAAGGCAATTGATTTATTGAGCGATGAAAAGCATTTGCTTGATATTTTGCATGAGGGGGCTGCAAAAGCCCGCGTAGTAGCCTCCCAAACCCTTGACAAGGCCTATGAAAACCTGGGGATCGTTAAGTAACCCATTAAAAGCAGTATCAACTTCAGGTTGAGACTTATCCAAAACGTTACAAGCCCCGCGCTAAAACATGAGGGCGTGTATTGAGTTTATTCATGCATAACTACTAGGCTCAGTTACACACAGAGCTCCTATACCTGCTTTTGGTAGGCGTAGGGGAGCCCCTTGAAGGAGGAAAATTGAAGAAAGTATTTCGTCTCGTAGCAGTAATCGCTGCGGCAACTCTTGCAGCAACTGCATTTGTTGCACCATCTGCAACTGCAGCATCAAAGGTAAAAGTAGGACTTGCTTATGACATCGGTGGCCGCGGAGACAAGTCTTTCAATGACTCTGCTGCAGCTGGTCTAGATGCTGCCAAGAAGAAGTTTGGTGTTACTGCTAAAGAAGTAACAGTTACAACAGGTTCAGATTCAGAGCGCGAAGACAAGCTTCGCTTGCTCGCTAAGGCTGGATACAACCCAATCATCGCAGTTGGTTTCTTGTATGCAGGCCCAATTAAGGCTGTTGCATCAGATTATCCAGAAACTCAGTTTGGAATTGTTGATGATGCATCAGTAGATCTTCTCAACGTTGCAGGTCTTGTATTTGCTGAAGAGCAAGGTTCATACCTAGCTGGCGTTGCAGCAGCACTTGCATCAAAGTCAGGAAAAATCGGTTACATCGGTGGAGTTCGTATTCCACTACTACAGAAGTTTGAAGCAGGATTCGTTGCTGGTGTTAAGGCAACAAAGAAGTCTGCAACTGTTGATGTTAAGTATGTAACTGAGTTCCCAGACTTCTCTGGTTTCAATGACCCAGCTAAGGCAAAGGTTATTGCTAAGGGAATGATTGATAAGGGCACAGATGTTATTTACTCAGCTGCTGGTGGTTCAGGTGCGGGTAACTTCGCAGCTGCAACAGATGCAGCAAATGCTGGCAAGAAGGTTTGGACTATCGGAGTTGACGCTGATCAGTACCTAACAGCTTCAGCTGCTGAGAAGAAGAACATGCTTACATCAATGATCAAGCGCGTTGACCGTGCTGTTTATGACGTAATCGCAACAGCTGTTGCAGGTTCTTCAGTTAACGACGTTCTAGATGCATCAGGAATCTACGGTCGTAAATATGACCTAGCACTAGATGGCGTTGGAGTTTCATACTCTGGCGGATACATCACCAAGTACAAGGCTGCAATCGATAAGGCTGCAGCAGCAATTAAGGCTGGAAAGATCGTAGTTCCAACAAAGCCTTAATCACTTACTAAATAGTGGCATTTGGCCCAACAATGGAGTTAAATCTCCTTGTTGGGCCAAATGTTTTTTAATTATCAACTCAAAGGAGAGTCAATAAGTGTCAGTAGCTGTTGAACTGCGACACATCTCCAAGCGCTTCCCAGGCGTAATAGCCAATAAAGATGTGTCTATGAAAGTTGAAACAGGGACTGTTCACGCTCTAGTTGGTGAAAACGGTGCAGGAAAATCCACCGTAATGAAGATTTTGTATGGAATGCAGCGCCCAGATAGCGGCGAAATTTTGGTCAATGGCCAGAGCGTAAATTTTAAGAACCCTAATGATGCAATCGATGCCAGCATTGGTATGGTCCACCAGCACTTTATGTTGGCAGATAACTTCACAGTCCTAGAAAACATAATTTTGGGTGCTGAACCTAAGCATGGGATCACAATTGACTTTACTGCAGCCCGCAAGAAAGTTGCTGACATGTCTGCGGCATATGGCTTAGATGTTGATCCAGATATTCTGGTTGAAGAGTTAGGTGTTGGGCAGCGTCAACGTGTTGAAATTCTGAAGGTTCTTTATCGTGGTGCACGAATCTTGATTTTTGATGAACCAACAGCGGTGTTAGTTCCTCAGGAAGTTGATGATCTATTCAATGCACTTAAAGGTTTACGCGCTGAAGGAATGGCAATTATCTTTATCTCTCACAAACTCGATGAGGTATTACGCGTTGCCGATGATGTGACTGTGGTTCGTGCCGGCTCAACAGTTGCCGAGGTGAAATCTAAAAATGTCACAGCTAGGGAGTTAGCCGAGCTCATGGTTGGAAGTGAACTACCACAGCCAACAACTCATGGCGATACGCGCCGTCCTGAAGTAACTCTCTCACTCAAAGATGTTTCGGTTCCAACTAAATCAGGTAGCCGTGATTTGATTTCCCATATCTCTTTTGACCTGCAAGCTGGTGAGGTTATTGGCATAGCTGGAGTTGAAGGAAATGGCCAAGCTGAGTTAGTCGAAGCAATCATGGGTTTGCGTGATTACACGGGCCAGATTGAATTTAAAGGTGAAAACATAGATCACTACACCGTGGCTCACCGCCATGATGCAGGTATTGGCTTGATTCCAGAGGATCGCCAGCGACAAGCATTGATGATGGCTTCACCGCTTTGGGAAAATAGAATTCTTGGGCACCAGCGCAGTAAGCCTGTGATGCGCGGTTTTATTCTAGATAAAAAAGCCACAATTGCAGATACTCGAGTAATCATGGATGAGTTCGATGTTCGTGCACCAGGGCCTCACACTTTGGCGGCAGCCCTATCAGGTGGAAACCAACAAAAATTTATCGTGGGACGTGAAATGAGTAAGGCCCCCGCGCTCCTTGTTGCATCACACCCCACTCGTGGCGTGGATGTTGGTGCACAAGCTGCAATTTGGGAAGAACTTCGCCGTGCGCGCGAAAAGGGAATGGCCATCGTTTTAATTTCAGCCGACCTAGAAGAGCTTATTGGAATGTCTGATCGACTTCTAGTGATGCTGCGTGGTGCGATTACTGCAGAACTCAATCCTCAAAAGACAACTCCTGAACAACTTGGATCAGCGATGACTGGTGCACAATGAAAAAACCATCAACGTCACAAGTTCTTCTAGCCATTGCAGCTCCTGTAGCTGCCGCAGTAGTTTCTATTATTATCTCTAGTTTTGCAGTTTTAGCATCTAAGAAATCCCCAATTGATGCTTATAAGACAATGTGGGAGTTTGGAACTCAAGCTGGTTCTTTACTTGAAATTCTCAATACAGCTACTCCTTATTACATTGCAGCTATTGCAATTGCTGTAACTTTCAGAGCAGGGCTATTTAATATTGGTGTTGAAGGCCAGCTGCGATTAGGCGCACTCTTTAGTGCCTACCTGAGTGCGAAATTTGTTTTGCCACCTGTGCTTCATGTGCTTGCAGTGTTTCTTATTGCTATGACTGTGGGTGGATTATGGGCAGCGATTGCGGCCTACCTAAAGGTTAAGCGGGGTGTGAGCGAAGTTATCTCAACGATTATGTTGAACTCACTGGCCGTTGGCCTCACATCGTTTCTATTTTCTCAATACTTTGCAGAAATTACTGAAGGCTCTAATAACTTGACCACCAAGGTTCTTCCAACCTCGGCACAGTTTCCAGATTTGATGCCTTTATTGAATAAATTAGGCGTAGAAGATCAACCTGGCGGCGGTGTTTACGGAATGTTGCTAGTTGCGATTGCACTTGGAATTGCCTTCTGGTTCATCGTTAACCGCACACGTTTTGGTTTTGAACTGCGTGCATCAGGTGCAAATCCAATTGCTGCAAGGGTCAGCGGAGTTAATTCAAAGAAAATGACTTTTATAGCGCTAGTTATTTCAGGTGCAATTGCCGGCTTAGCTGGGCTTCCAGAGGTACTCGGTGATACTCACTCTTACACCATGGGATTTAGATCAGGCATCGGCTTCTCAGCAATTGCAGTGGCGCTACTAGGTCGAAATGGCGCAGTTGGAATGGGAGTTAGTGCATTGCTATTTGGTTTCCTTGAAGTGAGCTCTCGATCCCTTGAACTTATCGATATAGCTCCTGAAACTTATGTGATTATGCAAGGCTCAATATTACTGAGTTCAGTTATTGCCTACGAGGTTGTTCGCCGTTACAAGTTAACACTGCAGAGCAAAGAGCTGGCAAAGGTCGTGGCAGCATGAAAACTAAAGCAACCAAGCTCTTACTTAATGCAACACTTTTGATTCTTGTTATATCAATAATCCGCTTAATCACTGGGGCCAATGACTTAACTAGTGTTGGAACAGCTTCCGCAGCCCTTCTGCTCTCAGTTCCAATTGTTTTAGCTGGACTTGGCGGATTGTTCTCTGAGCGCTCAGGAGTTGTAAACATCGGCCTTGAGGGCATGATGATTCTTGGTGCATGGGCTGGCGGCTTTATTGGATCTAAGCATGGGCCATGGCTTGGTTTAGTAGCTGCAATATTCTTTGGCGCAGTAGGTGCTCTCGTGCACGCTATTGCAACAATTACTTTTGGTGTCGACCATGTGGTTTCTGGCGTTGCTATCAACATTATTGCTGCAGGTTTAGTGCGCTACCTTTCAACAATTTTGTATCAAGGTGGATCGTGGCCAGGGCCATCTCAATCACCAGATATTGGTCCAATCTCAAACAACGGCCTACCCGTTCTTTCTGGCGGCACTTACTTGGGCTGGAAGAGTCCAGATATTTTGACGCCAATTGCTGAAAAACACTGGTTTTTCATCTCTGATGTGGCTGCGATTATCCGTGGCTTAACTGGAGATCTTTCATATGTGACTGTTATTGCAGTTGCGATAGTCCCAATCTCATTCTTTATTCTTTGGAAAACATCTTTCGGCCTTCGACTACGCAGCGCTGGTGAGGCACCAATTGCTGCTGAGTCATTAGGCGTAAATGTTTACTTGATGAAGTATTCAGGTGTTCTAATCTCAGGTGGTTTAGCGGGGTTAGGTGGTGGATTCTTAGCAATTGTTGCGGCAAATCACTATCAAGAAAACCAAGTTGCTGGACGCGGTTACATCGGTCTTGCCGCACTGCTTTTTGGTAATTATCGTCCAGGTGGAATTCTGATGGGTGCTGGTTTGTTTGGTTTTGCCGATGCGTTGCAATTACGTGATTCAGCGGCGATCCATGCCCTGATTCTTTTGATCGTTGTCATTCTTGCCTACCTTGTTTATCGCGATGTGCGTAAAGGTAAATATCTTTCTGCATCAATTAGTGGGGTAATGTCAGCTGGCTTCATGTGGTTCTTCTTAGCCGTCGATGTTCTACCAGGTCAGTTAGTGACAATGACACCATACATCGCAACGCTTCTAGTGATGTCACTTGCATCCCAGCGACTTCGAATGCCAGCAGCTGACGGTATGCCATACCGTCGCGGGGGATTGCAATGAGCACAATAGATTGGGATGCGCTGCACACTGCTGCAGTAGCAGCAATGAAAACTGCCTATGCCCCTTATTCAAAGTTTCCTGTTGGTGTTGCAGCGTTAGTAGATGATGGGCGAATTGTCTCAGGATGTAATGTTGAAAATGCTAGCTATGGCTTGGGACTTTGTGCTGAGTGCGGCTTAGTCTCAAATCTGATCGCCACAGGTGGTGGACGTTTAGTCGCAATCTCATGTGTTGATGGACAGGGAAATCACTTGGCGCCATGTGGACGATGCCGCCAACTTCTATTTGAGCATGGTGGATCTAATGCGCTTTTAATGACCGATGATGGGCCTCAGACAATGGCGGCGATGTTGCCTTGGGCTTTTGGTCCTGATGATTTAGACCGCAACGAGCGCTAAATGTCGCAGGTTGAGGCATTCTCAGCAGCTGAAGTAATCGCTGCAAAACGTGATCGACATTCATTAACTGACCCACAAATCGATTGGGTAATCGATGCATACACTCGCGGAGCAGTAGCAGATGAACAAATGTCTGCGCTTTTAATGGCAATTTTGCTTAACGGTATGGAATCTCGAGAGATCTCTCGATGGACCGACGCAATGATCAACAGCGGTGAGCGCATGAGTTGGTCTGCATTAACGAGACCAACAGTTGATAAGCATTCAACAGGTGGAGTGGGAGACAAAATTACTTTACCGCTAGCCCCACTAGTTGCAGCTTGCGGTGCTGCAGTTCCTCAACTATCTGGTCGAGGTCTTGGCCATACTGGTGGAACTCTAGACAAGTTGGAATCAATTCCTGGCTGGCGTGCATCGTTATCAAAAGAAGAGATGCTTAAAGTTTTGCAAGATTGCGGAGCAGTAATTTGTGCAGCAGGAGCTGGATTAGCACCAGCTGATAAGAAACTCTATGCACTGCGCGATGTGACTGCCACGGTGGAGGCTATTCCACTGATTGCATCATCGATTATGAGTAAGAAGATTGCTGAAGGAACAAGTGCGCTAGTGCTAGATGTTAAGACTGGTGCTGGTGCATTCATGAGTGATCCGCAAAAGGCTAAAGAGTTGGCACATGTAATGGTGGGGCTTGGAAAACGTGCTGGGGTTAAAACCATTGCACTTGTAACAGCAATGGATATTCCGTTGGGCTTAACTGCAGGAAATGCTTTAGAGGTTCGTGAATCTGTAGAAGTTTTGGCAGGTGGTGGACCAGCCGATATTGTCGAGCTCACCGTCCTGCTTGCGCGCGAGATGTTAGAACTTGTTGGCATTACTAATGTTGATCCAGCTGATATGTTGAAAAATGGGAAAGCAATGGATGTGTGGCGCCAAATGATTAGCGCCCAGGGTGGAGATCCTGATGCAAAACTTCCAACGGCAAAAGAAAATTTAGTTATTACAGCTCCATCCGGTGGAACGATTCTTTCAATGGATGCAATGAAGGTGGGGCTGGCTGCCTGGCGTTTAGGAGCAGGTCGTTCACGCCAAGGCGAGGCAGTACAGGCTGGGGCTGGAATTGAAATTCACGCTAAACCGGGAGATGTTGTTGCCGCCGGAGCACCGCTCTATACATTGCACACCGATACTCCAGCAGCCTTTACCCGTGCGCAGGAATCGCTTACTAATTCAGTAACTATTGGCGATTTACCAAAGGATGGAAAAATAGATAGATTGCCACTAGTAGTCGAACGAATTACGGATTGAGAGCCTTCAGTTGAGCCTTACAAGTAAGCCCTCACCAGCGCAGATCAAGCGTGTTCCCAAAGTGCTACTGCACGACCATCTAGATGGTGGACTACGACCACAAACAATTATTGATATCGCAGGGGAAATTGGTTACACCGCACTTCCAACTACTGATGCTGCTGAACTTGCAACATGGTTCCGTGAATCATGTGATTCAGGATCTTTAGTTCGCTACTTAGAAACCTTTTCGCACACAATCGCAGTGATGCAACGACGTGAAGACATTATTCGAGTTGCCCGTGAGTGCGCATTAGATTTGGCGCAAGATGGTGTTGTCTATGCTGAAGTTCGTGGCGCACCGGAGCTCTTCACAGAAAAAGGCTTATCAATGGCCGATGTTGTTGATGCAACTATTGAAGGTTATAAGCAAGGCATGGCAGAGGCAAAAGCTGAAGGTCATGAGATTCATGTCTTTTCATTGCTCTGCGGAATGCGCCAGAATAAACTTTCACAAGAAGTTGCAGAATTAGTGGTCAAGTATCGTGACAAAGGTGTTGTTGGCTTTGATATTGCAGGTCCAGAAGATGGTTTTCCACCAAGTGATCAGAAAGAAACTTTTGATTACTTGCGCAAGGAGGATGCTCACTTCACGATTCATGCTGGTGAGGCATATGGACTACCTTCTATTTGGGAAGCAATTCAACTTTGCGGTGCTGAGCGCTTAGGCCATGGAGTTCGAATCATCGATGATATTGATTTCTCAGGCCCAGAACCAAAGCTTGGTCAGCTCGCTTCCTACGTTCGAGATCGCAGAATTCCACTTGAACTATGTCCAACTTCTAATCTTCAAACAGGGGCAGCAAAGAGCTATGCCGAGCATCCCATCGGAGCCTTGGCCCGCTTGCGCTTTAGAGTCACTCTCAATACTGATAACCGATTGATGAGTCAGACTTCAATGTCATTTGAGATGGAAGAGGCGGTGAAGGCATTTGGCTGGGATTTTGCAGAGCTTCAGCGCATCACAATTAATGCGATGAAGAGTGCATTTATTCCATATCCAGAGCGTTTAAAGATTATTGATGGAGTAATTAAACCTGGCTATGCGAAAATCTCTGCTGAGTAATGATTGATTTCAATAATCCTACTTTTGTCGCTGATCCCTACGAGCAGTTAAAGGCTCTTCGTGAAATTGGCAAACCTGTTTGGCACGAGGGAATGCAGATATTTTTAGCTGCTCGCCATGGCGATGCAAATGATGTCTTTAGAAATAAATCACTAGGTCGCATTTTCACAGACAAGAGCCCAGAATTTGAGTGGGAAACTTTCAACTGGCTCCACTCAGATTCGATACTAGATAGTGAACCACCTAAGCACACACGTCTTCGATCATTGGTTGCAAAGGCATTTAATCGAAACAAGATTGAAGGTATGAGGCCAGCAGTTGAGCGCATCACGCAGCGCCTACTGGATGCAATCGATGAGAAAGTTAAATCCGGGGAGAGTTTTGACTTAATTGCTGATTACGCAGAACCCCTACCGGTGAAAATCATCGCTGATTTGTTGGGCTTTCCAGAGTCTGAAGAGCACTTATTGCGTCCATGGTCGCAATCAATTGTGAAGATGTATGAAGTAAATCCATCAGAGCAGTACCAAATTGAAGCTAAGAAGGCGGCTGGTGAATTCGCTGAGTATGTTCGCAATTTGGCCGAACACCGCAAAACTAATCCAGGTCAGGATCTGATTACTGATTTAGCGATGGTTGAAGAAAATGGCGAAAAGTTGAACTCCCATGAATTAGTGGCAACGTG
The DNA here is from genome assembly GCA_041181205.1 of Actinomycetota bacterium. Lineage (GTDB taxonomy): Bacteria > Actinomycetota > Actinomycetes > Nanopelagicales > Nanopelagicaceae > Planktophila. The sequence goes on from JBEGPY010000002.1 coordinate 11,532, forward strand.
TGTGCTTCTACTCAACGCCGGACATGAAGCAAGCGTGAATGCATTTGGAAATGGAATGGTTGCAGTACTTGAACGCCCAGATCAAGCAGAGCTTTTGCGCAAAAACTCAAGTGCAATTACAGAGACTGCATTGGAAGAATTCATGCGCTTTGATGCCCCGCTTCACTTATTTGAGCGCACAGCAACCGCTGATACGGAACTGGGCGGCGTAAAGATTGAAAAGGGCCAAAAGATTGCAGCCCTAATCGGCTCAGCTAATCGCGATTCCACAGTCTTTGAGAACGCGGATGAGATGGATTTAACTCGTGATCCCAATCCTCACATTGGTTTTGGTGCTGGAATTCACTTCTGTTTGGGTGCACCTCTTGCCCGCTTGGAGATGAGTGTTTCGTTGCCAGCGTTGTGGGAGAAATATCCGAACATGCAGTTAGCTGGCACACCAGTGCGCAGACCTACTTTTGTATTACGAGGTTATGAAAGCGTTTCTATTTCGGCTTGAGAAGGATATGAGGATTGCGCACCTTTACGTGTGACGCTCATGGAAGCAACTTTAATTCCTAGCTTCATGGCATCTTCTGGGCTCTTCCCACTTGCTAGGCCAAAAGCAAAAACTCCAACAAAGGCATCACCAGCACCGGTGGTATCTACCGCATTAACTTTTGGGGCAATCACTCGAGTCAGATTTCCATTGGAGGCAATTAATACAGCACCTTCTGATCCCAAAGTCACAATCGAGTTTTTACCTGGTCTAAAACTCTTTAATACTTCATCACTAGTAGGTGCTTGACCATGGAGTTCTTTAAACTCAGTTTCATTAGGAATAATCCAGTCTGTTACTTCTAAAAGTTCTTTACTAAGGGGTTGGTATGGTGCTGGGTTCAGGATTGTTATACACCCTCGCGCTTTAGCTGCGCTAAATGCAGCCAAAGTTACCTCCTGTTTGATTTCACATTGGGCAACTACAACTGCTAAATCAGCGATGGATTCAATAGCTTGAACAGCCTTTTTCACTTCAATTTCATGATTTGCTCCAGGAATAATGACGATTCTATTTTCACCATTGGCATCGACCCAGATATGTGCCACACCATTAGGGGTATCACTGCGCTCTAGAAATTGTGAACCGATTCCAAGTTTTTTGAAATTTTCAGCTATTGAGTCACCAAATAAATCTCTACCTAGCTTTCCAACAAAGTGAACGTGGGCTCCGCAGTGGGCGGCAATAACGGCCTGGTTGGCTCCTTTACCGCCGAAACCGGTTGTAAAAAGATCACCTTCTAAGGTTTGCCCAGGAGCAGGAATTACTTTGGCATATGCAGTTAAATCAATCATTGCACTGCCAACTACCGCTATTACTGCTTTGCTCATACCGCTAGGCTATCGCTTATGGAAAAAACTTCAATCATTCTTGATGTTGATACCGGCGTTGATGATGCTTTCGCAGTACTTTTTGCCGCGATGCATCCAGCAATCAACTTATTAGGAGTTACCTGCGTTGATGGCAACACCAATGTTGACCAGGTTGTTGCAAATACTTTGAAGGTTTTAGACGCAGCCGGAGCTGGGGATATTCCAGTTGCTAGAGGCGCTGTTCGCCCACTACTAGGTAAATCTGAGTATGCCGAGTATGTGCATGGGGCAGATGGAATGGGCGATCTTGGCATTGCTCCTTCTGATCGAAAAGTTGATTCTCGTTCAGCAATTGAGCTTCTTCGCGATTTAATTGAAGACTCAAAGGAGCCAGTAACACTGGTACCAATCGCCCCGCTTACAAATATTGCACTATTTTTGCGTGCATTTCCTGAGACTGCAAAGAAGTTGCACAGAATCGTTTTGATGGGTGGATCAGCATCTGCCGGTAATGCAACGGCTGCAGCAGAGTTTAATGTTTGGCACGATCCAGAAGCAGCTGCAATAGTTTTTCAAAGCGGTGTACCAATAACGATGTATGGATTAGATGTTTTTATGCGCCCAGGTGCAACTAGTGAGAATGCAGCGCAGTTATTGAAATCTTCTGATTCAGCACCTCAATTTGCCGCAACTCTCATACAGGCATTTATAGAGCGCCTGCATGTTTCACCTATAACTTTGGGAGATTACGGCGCAGTGGCGTGTGTAATACATCCAGAGCTATTTACGACCGAAGTCTTCGATGTTGTGGTTGATACATCACAAGGCCCAGCACGTGGTCAAACTATCTGCGATCGCAGAGCACCATTTCTAAAGTCGATAGAACCTAATGATTTAACTGATTCTGCATCAGTTCGAGTGGTTCTAGATCTAGATGTAGCTGCAGTTGAACAGTTATGGTTTAAAACCATTGATAAAGGCTGGCTATAGCCCTATTGGGTGCCAGACAGTTTTGTTTTCCATGAAGGCAAGGATGCGTCCAGGATCAGCGTTTTTAAAACTATAGATTCTCTTAAGGTTTTCACTTCCAGCAGATTTAACCTCTGCATGCTTTTTTACACCTAAACCTGAGATATCTAAGCCATCAATATCCATATGTGAAGCCATCCAAGGGGTTATTTCATCCTTCTTTCCAGTCAAAATGTTTATCACTCCAGCTGGAACATCACTTGTTGCAATTACTTCAGCAAAACTCATGGCAGATAAAGGAGCTTTAGTACTTGCTAGAACAATGACGGTGTTACCACCAACAATGATGGGTGCAATTGAATCAATTAAACCAAGCAGAGATGGAACCTCTGGAGCAATGGCTGCAATTACTCCCATACTTTCAGGGATTGTGAAGTTGTAATAAGGACCAGCTACAGGATTGAGTGCACCTGAGAGTGAAGAAATCTTGTCGCTCCATCCCGCATACCAAACAAGTCGATCAACTGAATCTGTCACTTCTTTTTCAGCTTTAGCTTTAGTAACACCAGTTACTGTGACAATCTCATCGACGAACTGAGCACGACGACCTTCAAGCATTTCTGCTAGCCGGTAAAGAATCTGGCCTTTGTTATAGGCAGTTGCCTTGTTCCATCCATGTTGAGCCGCACGAGCAGCAACCACTGCATCTTTTAAATCCTTACGAGATGCTAAACATGGATTAGCAATGAAAACACCTTTAGCATTCTTAACTTCATATGTGCGCCCAGATTCAGTGCGTGGGAACGCTCCATTGATAAATAGTTTGTATGTCTTTTTCACATCAATGCGATTACTCATGTGAGACTCCCTTCAAATATGCAGACAAACCATGTCGTCCACCTTCACGACCCCAGCCGGATTCTTTGTATCCACCAAATGGGGAGGCAGGATCAAATTTATTGAATGTATTTGCCCAGATGACACCGGCGCGAAGTTGTTGAGAAGCCCATAAAATCTTAGATCCCTTTTCACTCCAAATACCGGCAGAGAGTCCGAAAGGAGTGTTATTGGCTTTATCTATGCCTTCTTGAGGTGTTCTAAAAGTTAAAACTGAAAGTACTGGACCAAAGATTTCTTCTCTGGCAATGCGATGGGCTTGAGTTACACCTGTAAAGATTGTTGGCGCAAACCAAAACCCTTTACCTGGCAAATCACAAGGCGCACTCCAACGCTGCGCACCTTCAGAATCCCCGACAGCAGTTAATTCACGAATCTTTAATAGCTGCTCCTTGCTATTAATTGCACCTAAATCTGTGTTCTTATCCATTGGATCGCCCACGCGGATTTTAGCCATTCTATTTTTTAGCTTTTCTAATACTTCATCGGCGATGCTCTCTTGAAGGATTAAGCGTGAACCAGCGCAGCAGACATGGCCTTGGTTAAAGAAAATTCCATTAACAATGCCTTCGACGCTCTCATCAATTGCAGCATCTTCAAAGATTATATTGGCAGCTTTACCACCGAGCTCTAGAGTCACACTCTTATTTGTTGGAGCAACTGCGCGGGCAATGATTTTTCCAACTTCAGTAGATCCAGTAAATGCAATCTTGTCGATTCCTGGGTGATTAACAATAAGTGCACCAGTTGAACCATCACCAGTAACGATGTTTACAACCCCTGCAGGAAGTTCTGCCTGTTGGCAAACTTCAGCAAATAAAAGCGCAGTGAGTGATGTTGTTTCAGCTGGCTTTAGAACAACGGTGTTTCCTGCAGCAAGTGCAGGTGCAACCTTCCAAGCCAGCATCAATAATGGAAAATTCCAAGGAATAATCTGTCCTGCAACACCATGAGCTTTAGGTGTTGTTCCCAGGCCTGCATATTCAAGCTTGTCAGCCCATCCTGCGTGATAAAAGAAGTGTGCTGCAGCAAGTGGAACATCGACATCGCGCGATTCGCGAATTGGCTTTCCATTATCAAGGGTTTCTAGTACTGCAAATTCACGTGAGCGCTCTTGCATGATGCGAGCGATACGAAACAGGTACTTTCCACGCTCTTTACCACTCATTTTTGACCACGTAGTTGTGTATGCCTTACGAGCAGCCTTTACAGCAGCATCGACATCGTTTTTCCCGGCAAGTGCGATCTGAGAAAGAACTTCTTCAGTAGCTGGGTTGATTGTGGGGAAGTGCTTACTTCCGGCAACAAACTTACCGCCGATGAAATGTCCGTACTTAGGCTTGATCGAGACAATGGCGCGCGACTCTGGAGCCGGCGCGTATTCAAAAGTCAATTTTTCCCCCATTAGTCGATCGTCACGTACTGAGGGCTAGCGTAGTAGCCATCATCCATTTTCATGCGTTGCATTAATAAATCATTTAACAATGCACTAGCCCCAATACGAAAGAGAGATGGTTTGAGCCATTCTGGCCCAGCGGTCTCATTGACTAGGACTAGCTGTTTAATGGCATCTTTAGTGTTTCTGATTCCACCGGCTGGTTTCACACCAATTCGCACCTGAGTCATTGCATAAAAATCTCTAACAGCCTCAAGCATCACAAGAACAACAGGAGCCGTAGCAGCTGGTGCAACTTTACCTGTTGAGGTCTTAATGAAATCTGCTCCAGCAGCCATTGCTAAAAAGGATGCTTTGCGAACATTGTCATAGGTCACAAGCTCGCCAGTTTCAAAGATAACTTTTAAATGTGCCTTACTACCGCATACTTCACGGATCTTCACGATTTCATCAAAAACTTCGATATATCGTCCTGAAAGAAAAGCACCACGGTCAATCACCATATCAATTTCTGAAGCGCCAGCATCAACGGCATCTTTTGTATCTTGAATCTTTACTTGCATTGAGGCACGGCCAGATGGAAAAGCAGTTGAAACAGCGGCCACACCGACATGTTGGCCACCAATGAGATCTAAGTGTGTGCGGGCAATTTCGACCATGTCGTTGTAAACACAGACTGCGCCCACACTTGGGACAGAGGAATCAGTTGGATCTGGGCGCACAGCTTTAGCGCATAGGGCCCTAACTTTTCCAGGAGAATCTGCGCCTTCTAGAGTTGTTAGATCCACCATTGATATGGCCGTATCGATTGCCCAACGCTTAGATGTTGTTTTAATACTGCGAGTAGCCAGCATCGCTGCGCGAGCATCAGCGCCAACTTGGTCAACTCCTGATAGCGAACCCAAATATTTCTTTAGGGATGCTTCAGTACCATCGACTAAACCATAAAAACTCACGATAGCAATTCCTTAAGTGGGGCTCGTAACTGATCCATAACCGCTTGCGCAGTTGCAGAATCCTTTGCAATTGCCTCAATGTAACACTTCATCTTTGCTTCTGTGCCGCTAGGACGAATGATTATTCGAATTCCACCATCGAGCCAAATGCGTAAGCCATCAGTAGGGGGTAGACCATCACTTGGTTTGGCAAGGTCGTCAATGGATGTAACTGAACAACTAATAATTTCTTTAGGGGGATTGCGGCGCAAATTTCCCATAATTACACCCACTTGCGAAAGATCTGTCAGGCGTATTGAAATCTGTTCAGTTGCATGAAAACCATGGCGAGCCCAAACTTCATCGAGTAGATCAAGAAGTGTCTTATTCTGCGCAGCTAAATCTGTTGCAATCTGAGCTAGCTTGATAGCTGCAGATATTCCATCCTTGTCATTAACGGTATTTGCATCAACGGCATAGCCAAGGGCTTCTTCATAACCAAAAGTTAACCCGTCAATTTTTGCTAACCATTTAAAGCCTGTCAGTGTTTCCTTAAAATCAAGTTTGTGGTGAGCAGCAATTTTGCTCAAAATTGATGAGGAAACTATGGAGTTTGCAAGAATTCCTTTAGTTGTTGCCCGTGCGATAGTTTCACCAAAAATTACGCCTAACTCATCCCCGCGCAGCATTCTCCAGCCTTTAATCGGATCTTTAACTGCAGCAGCGCAGCGATCCGCATCTGGATCGTTAGCAATAACTAGATCAGCATCAAATGTGCGAGCAGTCTCTAAAGCTAAATCAATTGCACCTGGTTCTTCAGGATTTGGAAATGCAACGGTTGGAAAATCAGGATCTGGCTTTGCTTGAGAATCAACCAAGATAGGTTGTGGGAATCCTGCTTTATGAAAAACATGTTGAAGGGTTTCGGTTCCAACGCCATGCATTGCACTATAAACAATCTTTAGGTTTCCAGGTCGCTGGGCAAGTGCTGCAGTGATCCCGACATATTTATGAACGACCTCTTCGCCTAAGGTTGTCCAGTCTTCTCCGCGAGGTTGTGCAGCAAGAGATGTGATTGAAGCAATTTTTTGAGCAATTGACTCATCTGTAGGTGAAATTATCTGTGAACCGCGGTAATAGATTCCATCAACCGTGCCACCTAAATAAACTTTATAACCATTATCTTCTGGAGGATTATGGCTAGCAGTAACCATGATTCCCACGTCACACTTCAATTCATTAGTAGCAAAAGCTAGTACTGGCGTAGGAAGTGGGCGGGGCAAGACATAAACCTTCATGCCAGCACCACTCATAATTTGAGCAGTTTCAACAGTGAAATCCTCAGAGCCATAACGGGCATCACGGCCGATTACCACTGAAGTTAAATTACGTTCCTTCATATATGCCGCAATACCTGCAGCTGTGCGACCGACAACTGCTCGGTTCATGCCAGAAGGTCCTGGGCGAATGGGACCACGCAGGCCAGCAGTACCGAACTGCAAAAAGCCAGAGAAAGAGGCACGTAGTTCTAGTTCATTATTGGTATCTAGCCATTGCTGTAATTGGGCAGCAGTCTTTGGATCTGGATCATCAGCAATCCATGCTTGAACTTCTTGAGTCAGATCCATGTTCCTAGAATAACTTCGGAATTACCCCTTTGAGAAGAGCGCCCATACGATCTGCAGCGGCCTTTCCAGCGGCAATAACTTCTTCATGATTAAGTTTTTCACCAGTAACACCGGCAGCTGCATTAGTGACTAATGAAATTCCAAGAACTTCAGCACCTAGTGCATGTGCTGCAATTGCTTCAGGAACTGTGGACATACCAACTAAATCTGCTCCCATAGTGCGCATCATTATAATCTCTGCTGGAGTTTCATATGTTGGCCCGCGCCAATGCACGTAGACACCTTCTTCAAGTGATGAATCTTCTTTCTTAACAATTTCACGAATTCGCTTGCTATAGAGATCTGTTAAGTCAACAAAAGTTGCGCCAGATAAAGGAGACACAGCTGTTAAAGAAATATGATCACGAATCAGAACAGGCTGTCCAACTTTGTAGGCCTTGTTTATTCCACCGCAAGCATTTGTCAAAATAACAACTTTGCATCCAGCTTTAACCGCTGTCCGAACGCTATGCACGACCGGTTCAACACCTTTACCTTCATAGAGATGTGTACGTCCTAAAAAGACCAGTGCTCGTAGTTTCTTGCCATTTGCTTCAATTTCATAGGAGCGAACTTTTCCTGAGTGCCCCTCAACTGTTGGAGGAAGAAAGCCAGTTATATCTTCAGCATTACATTCATATGCTGGAGTTCCTAATGCATCAACGGCGCTCACCCAACCAGAACCCATTACTAAGGCAACATCATGGGATGCGACTCCTGTGCGTTCTGTGATTTCTTTAGCTGCGGCGGTGGCTGCGGCTAATGGATTTGAATAGAGGAGTTCGCTATTTGTCATGCGTCAATGATGTCACAAAGAGCTGTTCCACTAGAAACTGTGGCCCCTATAACTGCGCTCAAATTGCTAATAACACCAGCTTTATGAGCCATGAGTGGTTGTTCCATTTTCATCGCTTCTAGAACGATAACTAAATCCCCAACTTCAACTCGATCGCCTTCGCTAACTGCAATCTTTACAACAGTTCCCTGCATGGGGCTAGTAAGTGCTGTGCCTCCTGCTCCACCTGCCATTGATTGCTTTGCACGATGGCGCTTCACTACAGGCTTAGGAGCATGTACTAAGACTTCAAAGCGCTTTCCATTTACTTCAGCAACCAAATGCTCAGGTGCCATATGTGTCTCAATTGGCACAACAGGTGCCTGATACATTGGAATCTCATTGTTGAATTCATTTTCAATATAACTGGTGTAGATCTTAAAATCTTGTGTAAATGCGCGATCTTCCACAATTGCTCGGTGGAACGGAAGCGCTGTAGCTAATCCTTCGACCATGAATTCAGCCAAGGCACGACGAGCGCGTTCAATTGCTTGTTCACGTGTTGCGCCAGTAACAATGAGTTTTGCTAATAGTGAGTCAAAATTACCACCGATGGTGTCGCCATTTTTAAAACCAGCATCAACTCTGACGCCAGGTCCAGTTGGAATAACCCAGTCAGTAATGCGTCCAGGTGCTGGGAGGAATGAGCGACCTGGATCTTCACCGTTAATACGAAATTCAATTGAGTGTCCACGAATGACTGGGTCATCAAAGCCAAGTGATTCGCCCATAGCTATTCTGAATTGTTCACGAACTAAATCAATCCCTGTAATTTCTTCGCTCACAGGGTGCTCAACTTGCAAGCGAGTATTTACTTCTAGAAATGAAATTGTTCCATCAAGGCCAATTAAGAATTCGCAAGTACCCGCACCGACATAGCCGGCTTCTTTCATGATGGCCTTACTTGATTTATAGAGCTCATCTTCTTGTGCTTTGCTCAAAAAAGGTGCAGGAGCTTCTTCAACAAGCTTTTGGTGGCGGCGTTGCAGTGAGCAATCTCGTGTACTAACAACTACTGCATGGCCATGCTTATCAACTAAAACTTGAGTTTCAACGTGGCGGGGCTTATCCAAATAGCGTTCAACGAAGCATTCACCACGACCGAATCCACTTATAGCTTCACGAACAGCAGATGCAAATAACTCTGGAATCTCCTCCATCGTGCGGGCAACTTTTAATCCACGTCCACCACCACCATGAGCGGCCTTAATTGCAACAGGTAACCCGTGTTCTTTAGCAAAAGCTAAGACTTCTTCATGCCCCTCAACTGGATCTGCGGTTCCTGCAACAAGTGGTGCTCCCGCTTTAGCTGCAATTTTGCGTGCAGAGACTTTATCGCCCAGTGCACGAATCGCTGCTGGGGGAGGTCCAATCCAAATAAGTCCTGCATCAATAACGGCCTGAGCAAAGTTTGCATTTTCAGATAAGAATCCATAACCAGGATGAACTGCATCAGCACCTGATTGCTTAGCAACTTCGATAAGTTTTTCAATATTTAGATACGTCTCAGTTGCAGTTGTGCCATGGAGAGAATAAGCAGCATCAGCCATCTGGGAATGGATTGCATTGCGGTCTTCCTCTGAATAAACCGCAACGCTTTCTAACCCATGATCTTTACATGCGCGAATGACGCGGACGGCAATTTCGCCACGATTAGCAATTAAAACGCGTTTCATTGCATCGCCTTGACCTCTGGCCAGGAATAGCCAAGTTGCTCAAATGCTTTTCTCACAAACGGCATAGATATTCCGACTACGTTTGTGTAGTCACCTTCAATTGAGGGGATAAAGGGAGAGCTAAATCCATCAAGAGTAAATCCACCAGCAACATGTAAGGGTTCACCGGTAGCAACATAGTCTGCAATTTCAGCATCAGTCATATTGTCAAAAGTTACTTTTGTAGTGACGATGCTTGAAATCTCCTTGTCCTTTGTTGTGTCAATAATGCAGTGGCCTGTGTGGAGCAGTCCGGAATTACCGCGAACTCTAGAGGCACGCTCAATTGCGATCTCTGGAGTTGCTGGCTTACCAAGAGATTGTGAATCAAATTCAAATGTTGAATCACAGCCAATAATTATCGCTGGAAAATCTATTTGCTCACGAATTGTGTGTGCCTTAGTTATTGCTAATGCAATCACCATATCGGCAGGTTTCATAGCGTTAAAGAAATCGGTTTCCTCATCTATATGGCTCACCATGATTGTTGGCTTTAATCCAGCAGATTCGAGCAAACGGCGTCTGGACGCGGATGCAGAAGCTAAAACAATTCTTGGCATTGCTTATGCGTTCTTTCGTGCGCCGAAAGTAATTTTATGAGACAACCCTTGTCGTAGTTGCGGTAAACCGTAAACACTTCTGCGGATCACAGGCTTTAGCTCTTCACGCTTATGTTGGGTCAAAGCGGCTTTGAGCGCTTCCAACTCTTGCGCAGTGGGATCCCCTTTAATGATTGAAAACTCCATTAGAGAGGAATATTTCCGTGTTTGCGGGCAGGTAATGTGTCGCGCTTGGTGCGCAAAGTTCTAAATGCTTTGGTGATGTATGCACGTGATTGATTTGGTTCAATCACTGTATCGATTGTCCCGCGCTCAGCAGCTAAGTATGGATTTGCAAGTGATTCGTTGTATTCATTGATTAGCTCAGCTCTTGCAGCAACTGGATCTTTTGCTTCAGCAATTTCTTTGCGATACAAGATATTAACTGCACCTTGGGCACCCATTACTGCAATCTCAGCACTTGGCCAAGCAAAGTTAATGTCGCTACCAAGATACTTTGAGCCCATAACGATAAATGCTCCGCCATATGCTTTACGAGTAATAAGTGTTACAAGTGGCACGGATGCTTCTGCGTAGGCATAGAGTAATTTAGCCCCACGACGAATGATTCCATCCCATTCCTGCTCAGTTCCAGGCAAGAAACCAGGCACATCAACAAGAGTCAAGATTGGGATATTGAATGCATCGCAAAAGCGCAAGAATCGTGCAGCTTTTTCGCTGGAGTTAATATCAAGTGTTCCAGCCAACTGATTAGGTTGATTTGCAATGATTCCAATTGTTTCACCTTCAATACGAGCAAAGCCAACAACGATATTTGGAGCATAGAGTGCATGGACTTCTAGGAACTCTGCTTCATCGACTAACGCTTGAATCAAAACCTTCATGTCATATGGCTGATTTGGACTATCTGGGATCAAAGTATCAAGTGCGATATCTGAAGCTTTCTTATCTAAAAGCTCTGTTGGTGGAAGATGGGGGGCTCTATCCATGTTATTTGATGGTAAATATGAAAGCAGCGCCTTAACGTAATCAATCGCATCTGCTTCATTTTCAGCTAAGTAGTGTGAATTACCAGTGCGAACATTATGAGTTCGAGCTCCACCAAGTTCTTCCATTCCTACTTCTTCACCAGTTACAGTTTTAATAACGTCAGGGCCAGTAATAAACATGTGCGAAGTCTCATTCACCATCACAGTGAAGTCAGTGAGTGCTGGTGAATATGCAGAACCACCAGCACATGGGCCAAGGATCAAAGAGATTTGAGGAATAACACCAGAAGAACGAGTATTAAGGCGGAAGATTTTTCCGTAACCTGCAAGGGAGGCAACACCTTCTTGAATACGAGCTCCACCGGAATCATTAATTCCAATCAATGGAATTCCACTCTTTAAAGCAAACTCTGCAATCTTTACAATCTTTTCTGCATGAACTTCACCAAGTGATCCACCCATAATGGTGAAATCTTGGGAATATAAAGCGATAGGACGTCCATCTACAGTTGCTGTACCAATTACAACACCATCTCCGTAAGGACGATTGTTTTCCATCCCAAATTGTGTTGAACGGTGGCGGGCAAACTCATCAATTTCAGTAAATGAATCTGGGTCAACTAACATTTCAATACGCTCACGGGCAGTGTTCTTGCCCTTGGCATGCTGCTTCTCAACGGCGCGTGCTGAGCCAGCGTGTACCGCTTCCTCAACGCGCGCACGTAGATCTTCTATTTTCCCGGCAGTTGTATGCAGATCACGGCTCATACCCCTACGGTACATGTCATGGGCATTGAAATGCTAAGAGGGGCACTTGATAAGTCACTTATCAACTCTTTGGTTACGCAGTACTGGCGAGTAAGCGTGGTTGATGTCACCGCCTCTACACAAACCGATCTTGCCGCTTTAGCACGCAGCGGAAAAGCTAAGGCTGGCGATGTAATTGCTGCCAATTATCAAAGTGCAGGGCGCGGAAGATTATCAAGAACTTTTGAAGCTCCAAAAAACTCTGCACTTCTATTTTCTTTCTATATTAAACCGAAGAGAACTAAAGAAGATTGGGGATGGATTGCTTTGATTGCTGGTGCATCAGTTGCGCAAGCGTTAGATAAAGTTAAGGCAAGTGTTAAATGGCCGAACGATATTTTGGTGAATGAGAAAAAGATTTCTGGATTGATTGCAGAAATAGTTGATGATGGAGTTGTCATTGGAATTGGAATAAATGTTGGGATGACTGTGGAAGAACTTCCTGTGCCAACAGCCACATCTCTGGCCATAGAGGGTGCGGGTGACACAAATAGAAATGAGATTTTGGTAAAAGTTTTAGCATTATTTGAATCCAACTTCACCGCTTGGGATGAGGGAGATAATGCAGTAGCGCAGCTCTACACATCGCTGAGCGCCACCCTTGGGACCAAAGTCCAGATTCATTATCCAAACGAAGAAATTGAAAAAGGCCTGGCCGTTGCAATCTCACCCCGCGGGGAGTTGATTTTGGATTCAGGAAGCCATGTTCAAGCAGGCGACGTAGTTCATCTACGATAAGCCAGTGAGTAAGCATTTTCCAACTGTTGGCGTGATTGGTGCTGGGCAATTAGCTCGCATGAGCGTTGCTCCTGCCGCAGCACTTGGAGTTAATCTCTTATTACTTGCAAATGATGCTCAAGATAGCGGAGCACAAATAACAAACCACGTGGTCGGCGACTATAAGGATCTTGAAACTGTCCGTGCATTTGCGCGCAAGTGTGATGTGATTACGTTTGAACACGAACTCATCCCACTGAGCATTATTAAAACTTTAGAGGCTGATGGGGTTGTGGTTCGCCCAAGTTCTGCCAGCTTCATATATTCCCAAGATAAAGCTGCAATGCGTCAGAGACTGAGCAATTTCCCTTCGCCAAAAAACTCAGTAGTAACTAAAGCTGAAGAAGTCAGCGAATTTCCAGTAATTGCTAAAGCTATTTCAGGGGGTTATGACGGCCGTGGCGTGTGGAAAATCAATAGTGAAGCAGATCTTGCTGCTGTATTAAAAGAGGTCGGCAAGGTTTTAATTGAAGAACTCATTAATTTTGATTATGAAATAGCGGTCATGGTGGCCAGATCTCCTCATGGTCAAGCAACTACGTGGGCTCCAACTCAAACAATCCAGCGCGATGGCATATGCCTTATGACAATTACGCCAGCTCCAGAGTTATCTAATGATTTAAGTGAGAAAGCTCAAAAATTGGCCTTAGATGTTGCCAATGAAATTGGTGTCATCGGTGTTATGGCAGTTGAAATCTTTGTCAAAGGCGAAGAACTCTTTATCAATGAATTAGCAATGCGTCCTCATAATTCTGGACACTGGACGATTGAAGGTTCAATAACTTCTCAGTTTGAACAACACCTGCGAGCTATTTTAGATCTTCCACTTGGCAATCCACAGATGTCTGCCCCCATTGCCGTAATGGGAAACATCCTGGGAGGCGACAAGGTGGATATGTATCGTCCATATCTACATCTCATGGCCCGCACGCCAGAGTTGAAGTTTCACCACTATAAGAAGGAAGTACGCCCTGGGCGCAAGATTGGCCATGTTAATTTGCTGGGAGATAACCTCGTAGAATTAACCCAGGAAGTTCAACATGCCCTTGATTACATGAGCGGAGAAATTGATGAGTGATGTAGCAATCATCATGGGATCAGATTCTGATTGGCCGGTAATGGAGGAGGCTGCGAAAGTTCTAGATCAATTAGGAATTTCTTATGAAGCAGATGTTGTTTCAGCTCACCGTATGCCACTTGAAATGGTTGAGTTTGCGCAAAGTGCAGCGGGTAAAGGATTTAAAGTAATTATTGCTGGCGCTGGTGGAGCTGCACATTTACCTGGAATGGTTGCTTCACTCACCACACTTCCGGTAATCGGGGTTCCTGTTGCCCTTAAAAACCTTGATGGCATGGATTCATTACTCTCGATAGTGCAGATGCCTGCAGGCGTCCCAGTGGCAACTGTTGGAGTGGGTAATGCCAAGAACGCAGCCTTACTTGCGGCCCGAATTCTAGGAATCTCTGATTCAGCAATTAGCGCCAAAGTTGCAGATGCTTTAAAGGAAATTAATGCTGAAGCTAAAGCTAAAGGCGCGAGTTTGAATTCACGCCGTGGGCAAAAAACTGGTTTCTAGTTTTTCTTTCTATATTCAATTGCTGGGCATTTATCCATCACTGTTATTAATCCCGCTGCTTGTGCACGGGCAATAGCTTCATGATTAATGACATCTAGTTGCAGCCATACAGCCTTAGCCCCAATTGCAATAGCTTCATCTACGACTTTGCCGACAAGGGTGGAGTTAACAAAACAATCAACTACATCTACTGGCTCTGGAATTTCTGCAAGCGTTTTATAGCCAACCTCACCATGCACGGTTTCTGCACGAGGATAAACAGGAATAATGCGGTGACCTTTGTCTTGTAAAAGCTTTGCCACACCAAAAGCTGCACGCTCAGGGTTATTTCCAAGCCCAACGACAGCCCATGTCTTCATTGCAAGGACTGCATCGATGCTTTCTTGCTCGTTAATCGGTGCGTCCTAAAGCATGGAACTTCCAACCGGCTTTGCGCCATAGTTCTCGGTTGAGCATATTGCGCCCATCAATAATGATCTTTCTTTTAACTAATGAAGAAAGAGTTGCTGGATCGATAGCTCGGTACTCTTTCCATTCAGTCAGGTGCAAGATCAAATCAGCGTCTTTAACTGCATCTGTGACTACTTCTGCATATTCAAGCTTTGGAAAACGCTTACGCGCAGGTTCAATTCCCTTGGGATCATGAACAACCACAGCTGCTCCAGCTGCTTGTAACTGAACAGCGATATCAAGTGCTGGGGAGTCTCGCACATCATCACTATCTGGTTTGAAAGTGGCCCCAAGAACAGCGATCTTGTATTGAGTTAAATCCTCTGAAAGTTCGCTGCGAACAACATCGATTACACGCTGGCGTGCTCGCAAGTTAATTGCATCGATTTCACGCAAGAATTCAAGGGCTTGCTTCGCACCTAACTCTTCAGCGCGTGCCATAAATGCTCGAATATCTTTTGGAAGACAACCACCACCAAAACCAATACCGGCCTGCAAGAACTTATTTCCAATACGTGGGTCATAGCCAATTGCTTGGGCAAGGACCGTAACATCGCCGCCAGCAGCTTCACATACTTCAGCCATAGCGTTGATGAATGATATTTTTGTCGCAAGGAAAGAGTTCGCAGCAACCTTTACAAGTTCTGCAGTTGGAAGATCTGCTCTAATCCAAGGCGTTCCTAGATCAATAATTGGCTTATAAACTTCCTTAAGAATCTGCTCAGCACGATCGTTAGCAACACCAACGACTAAGCGATTAGGTGTCAATGTGTCTTCAACTGCAAAACCTTCACGTAAGAACTCTGGATTCCAGGCAAGATCTGCTTGCGGTGCTGTTTTAGCGAGCTGCTCACGAAGTGATTGAGCCGTTCCCACGGGAACAGTTGATTTTCCAACAACTAAGGAGCCATCTTTTAAATATGGTGCAATCTCTGCAACTGCAGAGCGCACGTAAGTCAGATCTGCCGCAAGCCCATCTTTAATCTGTGGAGTTCCAACACAAACAAAGTGAATGTCAGCATCTTTAACTGCAGAAAAATCAGTAGTAAATGAAAGACGACCTGTCTTCATTTCTTGGGCAAGTAAAGTGTCTAGACCTGGCTCATAAAATGGAAGCTCACCATTTTGCAGCATCGCCACTTTATTGGGATCCGTATCAACACCAATCACGGTAAAGCCAAGGGAAGACATGCATGCTGCATGTGTGGCACCTAGATAACCGCAGCCAACTACTGAAAGAGTCAATGTCATGGGCGTGAGTTTACTTCAGTGCTCCGCAAGGATTTTCATCAGCGGTACGAGTCTTGAATTTATCAATCACAGTTGGTGATGATGATGCGCTTGATGATGCTGACGGAGAAGGGGTTACCTCATCAACTAATGGTAAATCTTCACGTAAGCGGTTAAATAGATCAGGTGCTAGAACAGAATCCCAGATCACAACAGATCCAAGACCTGGCACTCGCGCATTTGCATCGCCTAAAGGAATGGTCAAAGTTCGCACTTTACTTGGGGAGAGATTCTTGAGCTGTTTAGCTAAAACAATCAAGTCATTACGATTGAGTTGAGAGTCAGTTTTAACGGTTGCGATAGTTGCATTGAAGAAATTGAGTAATTTGATTGGATTGAGCAAAACACCCGAACTAGTAACTTTTCTAAGCACAGCACCCATGAATTGCTGTTGACGCTGCATACGCCCAAGGTCGCCCATGCCATCAAAATCTCGCGTGCGGACGTACTTGAGTGCTTCGATTCCATCAAGTGTGTGGGCACCGGCTTTCAAAACCAAGTGACTGTTTGGATCATCAATATCGCGCTTTGTGCAAACATCAATTCCACCCAAAGCATCTACCATTCCAGCAAAACCGGCAAAACCAATTTCAACATAGTGATCAATTTTTATGTTGGTTTCTTCTTCAATAGTTTGAATTAATAGTGGAGCACCACCCCAAGCAAAAGCTGCGTTAATTTTCCCCTTAGCTGCAGGAACAATCTTTTCTTTATTGAGGGAAGAAGGATGTTCTGGAATGGTCACAAGGGAATCGCGGGGAATAGAAATAATTGTTGCTTTGTCACGAGATTTACTAATGTGGATCAGAAGCATGGTGTCTGATCGAGCACCTGCTGCTGCCTTAGTGGTTCCTACGCGCAATAACTTTGATTGTTCTTTAGTTAAACCTTCACGTGTATCTGAACCCACTAATAAATAATTGAGTGCAGAACTGGGCTTATCTGGGCGATTATCTAGTGAGCCAAATACATCGATGCGGTTAATTGCTCCGCTGACTTGGCCCAAACCCAACCAAGAAAACGCGGAGATGGCGACAACGGCTAGGGATAGTGAGGTAATAATGCGTATTGGTCGCGTCGCTCTCACCGTGTAAGAGTACTTGGACGATACGGTGTAGGGGTTATGACGACATCAGCAAATGAGTTATATGGCTCACCGGAGGCCAAAATCTCAGTCATCCTGCCGGTTCTCAACGAATCTAAATATTTAGAAGAGGCTGTGAAGGCCGTTCTTGATCAGAGTTTTGCAGGTGAGATTGAAATTATTTTGGCTGTTGGACCATCCCATGATGGAACTGAAGTAATTGCTCACTCATTAGCTAAGCATGATTCGCGTGTTGTGGTTGTTTTAAATCCCACGGGGCGCACTGCTGCAGGTCTCAATCTGGCAGTTGCTGCAAGTAGATACTCAATCATTGTGCGCGTAGATGGTCACTCTAGAATTCCACATGATTATCTATCCCTAGCATTTGAAATCTTAAAAGATACTGGCGCTGTCAATGTTGGCGGCATTATGGCCGCACAAGGCAACACGGTTTTTGAGAGGAGTGTCGCACGAGCAATGCGCAGCCCGTTAGGTGTTGGTGCTTCTCGTTTTCACACAGGTGGCGGGGCAGCATCGGTAGATACGGTTTATCTAGGAGCATTTAGAAAACAAGCTTTGCTAGCCGTTGGGGGGTTTGATGAAAGATTTACACGTGCACAGGATTGGGAGTTAAACTTTCGATTGCGTGCAGCTGGGGGAACCATTTATTTCGATCCTCGATTAGTTGTTACTTACCGCCCACGATCAACTGTTAAAGCACTTGCGAAACAGTATTTTGAATATGGACGTTGGCGTCGAGTTGTTTCTCGCAGACATGAAGGCACAATTAATTACAGATACCTTGCTCCTCCATTTACAGTAATTGGTGTTGTTTCATCATTGATCCTTGGTGCGTCAGTTTCACCCATTCTTTTCTTGCCAGCGTTGACGTATGCATTATTTATTCTCATTGCATCGGCAAGAATTGGTAAATCACTCGGTGAGTTTGTCTCACTGCCACTTATTTTGCTGACAATGCATATGACATGGGGTATTGGCTTTCTAACTTCGCCTAAGTCGTTAGCGCCTGCGGTAACCTTACGACCGTGAGCACCCCAACGCAGGTCTATGAGCCATTTCGAGCTGGCCTGCCACCCCTTAGGAGATACTGGAAATCCCTCTGGTCGCGCAGGACGTTTATATCTGAATACTCGCGCTCTGAACTTCGCGAACAGCATTTTGACTCAGCATTTGGTCAGTTATGGCTAGTCCTGAATCCTTTGTTGTTGTCAGCGGTTTATTTCTTATTGATTGTAATCATTAGTGGATCATCTGACAGCACCCGGTATGCACACCTGACTGCAACGCTTTTCCTTTTCTACCTAGTTGCTAACTCACTCACAGGTGGCGTTAAATCAATTACTGCCGGTCAGCGCTTAATTTTAAATACAGCCTTTCCTCGCATTATGTTGCCAGTCTCAGCAGTTGTTATCGCAATCTTTAAATTTCTGCCAACGTTGGCAGTTTTTCTGGCTATCAGAACAGTGATAGGCCTGCCCTTTTCTTGGCAGATGTTATGGGCTATTCCAGTACTTCTAATAACAATGTTGTTGGCGCTAGGTCTTGCAGTAACTATTTCCTGTATCAATGTGTATTTCCGTGATATTGCTAGTTTCTTGCCTTATATGACGCGCACTCTTTTGTACTTGTCACCAATTTTGTATGAAGCTTCGGATTTGAAACCACAATTAAGAATACTTGAACTCTTTAATCCGCTGTTTCCAATTTTAGATAGTTGGTCGCGTGCATTAGTACATGGTCAGGCCCCTCTTGCCTCTCACATGCTTATTGGACTTGGTTGGGCAGTTGGTATTTTCTTGATTGGCACATACTTCTTCTTATCAAGGGAGCGTGAATTTGCCGTCCGTCTCTAGCCCACATAAGACCAATGAAATTGCCGTATCAGTTCGCGGCCTTGGTCTTACATACACCACTGCAATTGATCGCAGGCCAACTTTAAAAGCACGTGTTAAGTCATTGGGACGTGGAGGAAAACAAACTCGCGTCATCCGCGCGCTGGATGAAGTTAATCTTGATGTCACGTATGGCCAGGTATTAGGAATTATTGGATCAAATGGTGCAGGAAAATCCTCGTTGATGCGCGTTATTGCAGGAATTTTGCCACCCACACAGGGTCGAATTGAAGTCTATGGAAGCGTTAGCACTTTACTTGCACTTGGAGTTGGCTTTAATCCATCCATGTCAGGCCGTGACAATGTCTATTTAGGTGGATTAGCTGCAGGCATGTCACGTGATGAAATTGATAGCCACTTCGAAGAAATCGCTGACTTTTCTGAACTAGGAGAGGCAATTGATGCGCCGATGCGCACGTATTCATCAGGTATGTATGCTCGTTTAGCATTCTCAGTTGCGGCAACCGTTCGCCCAGATATTTTAATTGTTGATGAGGCGTTGAGCACTGGTGATGCAAAGTTTAAAGAGAAATCACTCAACCGCATTAAAGAACTACGAAGTGATGATCGTGCATTAATTCTGGTTAGCCATGCGATGGCGACTTTAGAAGATGTCTGTAATGACGTTGCTTGGCTCCATAAAGGAAAGCTTGTTCAACGCGGGGAGCCAACTACCGTTATAAATGCGTATCGTGAGTTTTTGCAGGTAGGAAAGAGCGCGGCCATCGATGAGGATGTCTAAAGCTTTTCTTGCCTTACTTTTTGTATTTTCATCTTTAATTCCGACAGCTCACGCAACAGATATTCCTACAACCTTTTCCTTTCAAGGTTCGGGATATGGACATGGGGTTGGGTTAAGTCAGATGGGTGCGCGCTCTATGGCGCTAGCGGGACAAAGTTTCGAAGAGATCATTAAGTATTTCTATAAAGATGTTGAGATTGAACAAAAAGATGATTCCAAAATTCTGCGGGTTAACATCGGTCACCTACTCTCTAGTGCAAAGATTTCAAGCACCGTAAAAGGATCCCAGCTTCAGATCATCCAAGGTGATATGGGGAGTGAGAGCGTTATTCCTGTATTTTCTTCGGCTGACTCAGTATCTTTCTCAATTATCGGTTCCACAGTCAGTCCACGAATAACTCTTGGAAAAACGTCTCAAGTACTGCCTCGAAGTAGAGTTTTCACAATTCGCTGGGCCGGAACTCGGTATTTAGAAGGCCCCGATACAGTTATTGCCCTTAATCACTCGGGGTTGACTCAGAAATATAAATATGGGCAGATTCAAGTAAAAGCTGTGAAAAGCCCAGCTGGTTATCAGATTGAAATGACTAACTCGGTGCGCTTAGCTGATGAATATCTGTGGGGTATTAGCGAGATGCCATCTTTTTGGCCAAATGCCGCGCTAGAAGCTCAAGCAATTGCTTCTCGCACCTATGCATTGAGTAAAGCAGGCATATATAGAAGTGCATGTGATTGTGATTTATATGGCTCGATTTCTGATCAAACATTTCTGGGTTATGCAAAGGAAATTGAAAGAAAATTCGGAGTGGTTTGGAAAGATATTGTTACGCGCACAACAGGCTTAACAATTACACAAGCTGGATTACCAATTACCGCTTATTTCTTCTCTTCATCAGGGGGCAAGACAGAGTTAGCCGTAAATGCCTGGGGAAGTAGCAGGGATTACACACAGATTGTTGATGATCCAGGTTCCTTAGATTTAACACTTAACCCACGATTTGTTACCTGGAATCGAGAAGTGCCACAGAGCGTTATTGCTGCAGCTTTTGTATTACCCGATGTAGTGAGTTTAGAAATCCTAGGAGTAAATGAGAGTGGCACCGTTGCTTCGATTCAAGCAACATCTAGCACTGGCGAGCAGGTAGTGCTGCGTGGTGAAACTTTTAGAAGCAGAACTAAAATACCTTCAGCCTGGTTTAGCTTAGTTAGCGTGCAAAATTGAATTAAGTCCGCCCCAAGTACCAGTGCGGCTAATTGCTTCGAGTGCGCCATCAAGTGAGTTACGACGAAAGAGTAAGTTATTACCACCAGAGAGTGCTGCAGCCTTAACTATTTCACCATCAGGTAAACGAACTTTTGAGGCAGCTGTCACATAAGTTCCAGCTTCAATCACACAGTTATCACCCAGTGAAATTCCACAACCAGAGTTTGCGCCTAGAAGTGATTTTTCACCGATTGAGATAACTTCTTTTCCACCGCCACTGAGCGTTCCCATAATGGAAGCTCCACCACCGATATCTGAGCCATCGCCAACAACCACACCAGCTGAGATGCGACCCTCAACCATCGAGGTTCCAAGTGTTCCGGCATTGAAGTTAACAAATCCTTCATGCATGACTGTTGTACCGGAAGCTAAATATGCGCCCAGTCTTACGCGATCGGCATCAGCAATACGAACTCCACTTGGAATTACGTAATCAACCATGCGTGGGAATTTATCGACAGAAAGAACAGTGACGTGACCGTGCGCAACTTTCAGGCGTGCTCGAGTTGATTCAAAATCCTCAACTGCGCAAGGTCCAAAGTTTGTCCAGACAACATTGTTGAGTAAGCCGAAAATGCCATCAAGTACAACTCCGTGAGGCTTAACTAAGCGATGTGATAACAAGTGCAAACGCAAGTAAGCATCTTTGGCATCAGCTGGCACAGCTGTTATATCAATTTCAACTTTAACTAATTCACGTGTTACTCCACGGGCATCATCGCTTCCAACTAATGCCGCTAGTTCACTGGGAACAGTTGCTGCGAGTGCGCCAAGTTGTGGCGCAGGAAACCAGACATCGAGAGTTTTCCCGGCAGCCAAAGTTGCAATGCCGTGGCCCGATGCGATGGTCGTCATGTCCTAAGCCTAACCCCTATCCTTACCCGTATGCGCATCGCAGTCTTTTGTTCATCATCGCCAACGATTGACCCAAAGTATGTAGACCTGGCCTTTGAACTTGGCACCGCTATCGCAGCCAACTCATGGGAATTAGTCACCGGGGGCGGTCATATCTCAATGATGGGCGCAGTTTCTAGGGGAGCTCGTCAGGGTGGCGGACGAACTATCGGAGTTATTCCACAAGCCCTTGTTGATATTGAGTTTGCTGATCACGATAACGATGAACTACATATCGTTGAGACGATGGGCGAGCGCAAAGCAATGATTACAGATATTGCGGATGCATTCATTACTTTGCCGGGCGGTGCTGGGACTCTTGAAGAGTTTTTTGAGATTTGGGTAGGACGTTATTTAAAGTTTCACAATAAGCCAGTTGTAATCCTGGATCCATTTGGAATCTATAACCCATTACATGAATTAGTTGAGCACTTAGAAGTTGAGAACTTTATTAAGCCAGGTATGCGTGAATTAATTTCTTGGACAACAGATGTTTCACAAGCTCTTAAGGCTTGCTCCTAAATGTCTAGTAATCACATTGCAATTTCTTTGAAGATTGATGCACCAATCCAAAAGGTTTGGGATTCGCTAGCGCAGTGGGAAAAACAAGGCGAATGGATGCTTCAGACTAAAGTCTGGGTGACATCAGAAATAACCGAAGGTGTTGGAACATCTATCAATGCATTTACTGGAATAGGTCCACTAGGAGTTCTAGATTCAATGACAGTTACTTCATGGCAACCACCACACACGTGCGATGTGCTCCATACAGGCAAAATAATCAAAGGCACAGGCCGATTTCATTTACGTGAACTCACTTCAAAGACAACGATCTTTGATTGGTCAGAAGAAGTCATCGCCCCTCGCTTACTCTTTTTGGTGATGCTTCCTGCGCTCTATATTGGTGTGCGAATCTCTTTATCCCGCTTTGCACGAACATTCCGCTAAGAGCATCTTCACCCTCATAGGCGTTAAGAGCCAGTAGCCTTAGAACCATGAGCGAGTCCCCAACATTGGCCCAGGTACTGGCCTCGCTGCCCGAAGAAGAGCGGATCATCTTGACCTTGCACTACATGCGCCAAATGTCACCTGGAGAGATTGCCCTAATGCTGAACGTGCCAGAGCGCGCAGTTGATGCCGTAATTTCGGCGGGAAAAGCGAGATTGAGCGCGCTTCTCGGCTTATAAGCCCTGCAAGATTTCGCGCTTGCCCTCTAAATACGAGATACTTCTCTTCTTGAACTTTCCCCGTCCATCTTTGAAGGAGTCCCCACATGGCAGCCATGAAACCTCGCACCGGAGATGGTCCAATGGAGGTCACCAAGGAAGCTCGCTCGCTTGTGATGCGAATTCCACTAGAAGGTGGTGGACGTCTAGTTGTTGA
Organism: Actinomycetota bacterium; assembly: GCA_041181205.1. GTDB lineage: Bacteria > Actinomycetota > Actinomycetes > Nanopelagicales > Nanopelagicaceae > Planktophila. The sequence continues at coordinate 35,026 of JBEGPY010000002.1, forward strand.
ACTCAACTCTGAAGAAGCTAATAATCTCAGCGCCGCACTTCATGCCGCGGTTGCATTAGTTAAGAAGTAAATCACTAACAGGCGATAGCCTTCAACGCATGTTCTGGACACT
>JBEGPY010000003.1:0-26325 GCA_041181205.1 Actinomycetota bacterium
TTGATCACTGACCATCTTTGCCTCAAGCTTTAAATGACTAAGCGTGAAAGCATCTTGTGCAAGCAATGTATTGATGAAGAGAAGGAACATCAATGCAAGAACGCCTACGACAGATACAAACTTGGCAAAGTACTTACGGTTTTCTTGGCTCTGCTCTGAAACATCAGGAACTAGTTTGAGTGCAACTTCTGTAGTCTTAGCAACAATGATTTCACGTGAGCGCGTGATTGCTGGAGCAAACGCCGTCATTGCCATTATGCAGCCACCCTTTCAATAGCACGCAAACGAACTGACGCCGAGCGCGGATTTTCATTAAGTTCTTCTTCTGTTGGTGTTTCGCTGCCACGAATAACAAGTGAGAACTTGGCAGCAAATTCAGGTAGATCAAATGGCAGACCACGAGGTGTGCCAGAGGTTGTGGATGCAACAAATAGCTCTTTAACGATGCGATCTTCAAGGGATTGAAATGACATCACTACTAAACGAGCACCAATATCGAGTACTCCCATTGCTGCAGGAAGAGCGCGAGTAATCGCACCGAGCTCATCATTGGTCTCAATACGAAGAGCCTGGAATGTGCGCTTGGCTGGATTACCGCCAGTACGACGAGTTGCCGCTGGAATCGCCTCTTTAATCAGATCAGCTAATTGAGAAGTGGAGTTAAGTGGTGCAATGGCACGGGCCTTAACAATTCTCTCCACCACTCTTGTAGCAAACTTTTCTTCACCATATGTGCGCAAAATCTTCACTAACTGGCCTGGCTCATAAGAGTTAACAATCTCGGCAGCAGTTAGTGATTGGCTGCGATCCATGCGCATGTCTAGTGGGGCATCGTGAGAGTAAGAAAAGCCTCGCTCACTTTGATCGAGCTGCATGGATGAAACTCCTAAATCAAAGAGAGCGCCATCTATTTTTGTGAAACCGTGGGATGCAACAACATCGCTAATCTGATCAAAGGTTGCATGGGATGTGCGCAGGCGATCAGCAAATGGTGCAAGACGGGCAGTTGCCCCAGCAAGGGCATCTGCATCACGATCGATACCAATGACAGTTAGCTGTGGGAACTTAGTGAGTAGGGCCTCGGTGTGACCACCAGCGCCAAGAGTTGCATCAACAACAACTGGATGAGCAGAGGCTTGAATAGCTGGGGTCAGTAAATTAATACAACGATCTAGCATCACAGAAACATGTGCAACGTTGTTATTCACTCTCTCCCCCTTTCAACTCATACGTAAGTTTTTTCTTTTCTTGCTATTTACTACAGGGCTCTCACCTCTGGTCACCGCCGGCCGACGGATCTGTTTGATAGCGGCGCCGGGGAAGGGGCGCCGTTATTTTCGAAAGGTCGGCGGTGACCACAAATGAGAGAGTTAGAACAGGCCTGGGAATACCTCCTCTGAAACATCGGCAAATCCCTTTTCACGATCTGCTAGATATTCATTCCAAGAAGTTGCATCCCAGATTTCAACGCGAGTATTTGCGCCAATAACAACGCAATCTTTTTCAAGTCCTGCATATGTACGAAGACCTTGAGGAATTGTTATGCGACCTTGACGATCAGGAATTTCATCGTGTGCTCCTGCAAACATCACGCGCATGTAATCGCGAGCTGATTTTGCAGTGACTGGCGCTTGTTTTAGCGTCTCTGTAATTACTGAAAACTCTGCTGATGGAAAAACATAAAGACAACGTTCTTGTCCTTTTGTAATTACTAAACCTGAAGAGAGTTCTTCGCGAAATTTGGCGGGCAGAATTAAACGGCCCTTGTCATCAAGGCGTGGCTCGTGGGTGCCAAGAAACATTTTTAGCGCCCCCTTCCCCAGGTTCGCTGCGCTTAATATCCGCGCTCAATTCCCCACTTTACTCCACTTTCCTCCTTTTTCAACCACCTTTCGCCACTATTTACCCTTTTGAACCCCTAGTCGCCCCACCCCTCCCCACCCTTTTTAGGCATGAAAAAAGGGCCCCCGATGGGAGCCCTTGGATCGAAAGTGAGAGTTAGTTAGCCGTTATTGCGCTCATCCCAGCGTTGTTCAAGGCGAGCGCTGATCGATGATGGGCGCTTGATCTTAGGAAGTGATGGACGGCCAATCGATGAGATGGCTGTGATGACCCCGCCCAGAGCGATGATGAAGCCAAGAACTCCCACAGGTGTCATCTTTGAAATCAGACCAGTGAAGAGGACAAGTATTCCAAGGACAATGAGTCCAAGGCCCAGCAGAATACGGTTTTTGCCCAGGGGCTTAGCCTCACCAGAAAGGGCTGAAACTAGGCGTGGATCCTCCGTCATTAGCGCAGCTTCCATCTCCTGGAGCATTCGCTTCTCATGATCAGATAAGGCCATGTCCCAACAATAGAACACCAATAGCGCCTCTGGCTACTTAGAAATTACTCTTCTTCATCCTCAGCATCTTTAATGAGGCGGGCTGGCCGCACAGAACCCTTACCAAAACGGGCCCGGGCTTGATCCATAGCCCCTTCGGCTTGGCGCCAACCCACTTCGCGCTCTCCCAGCATCATCTGATGCGGTGCTCCTTCACTTAAGTTCTCGAGCGAGACCCCAACAAGGCGCAAGCGGGCCCGCTCAATACGCAAGGCTTGGTAGAGGCCCTTCACAACATCATAAACATCATGGGTGCTATCGATAGGTAGTGGCAAAGTCTTGCTGCGATTAATCGTTGAAAAATCAGCAAAGCGCACCTTGATACTTATTGTCTTTGCAAATAAATCCCGATCGCGCAATCTGGCTGTTGCCCTCTCAGTTAAACGTAAAAACTCAGTCAATATCTCCTCTGGATTATCTAGATCCTGCGCGAATGTCTCTGCTGCGCTAATACTGCGATCTGGTTCTTCAGGTGTGACATCGCGGTAATCGCGCCCCCATGCAAGCTCATAGAGTGATGCACCATTTGCTTCACCGAGTGCTCGAATAAGTGTGGTGCGAGGCAACTTAGCAATATCTTCAATCGTGCGTAGTCCAAGTCGCTCAAGAACTTCTGCCGTCTTTGGTCCCACTCCCCACATCGCTTGAATAGGAAGGGGATGGAGGAAGGTAAGAATGCGATCAGAGGTTATCTCTAACATTCCATTGGGTTTGCAGTGATTGGAAGCTAACTTGGCAATGAACTTAGAGGGTGCAATTCCTACTGAACAGGTAATGCCCTCTTGCTCCTCTACTTTTTTGCGGATGGCAACTGCGATTTCACGCCCCGTTCCAAGTAGCTTTTGTGAACCGGTCACATCTAGAAAAGCTTCATCTAAGGAAATCGGTTCAACCCACGGTGTGAAACTATGGAAGATCTCCATGACATGTTCTGAAACTTCTTGATAGCGCGCCATATCAACAGGTAAAAAGATTGCATGAGGTGCTAATCGACGAGCACGTCCCACAGGCATTGCTGAGTGAATGCCAAATTTGCGCGCTTCATAGTTAGCTGCAGAGACAACACCTCGTGCACCCATACCAATGACTACAGCTTTTCCCTTTAACTCTGGGTTATCGCGCTCTGCAACGGAGGCAAAAAATGCATCCATATCAACATGAAGAATGGTGGCCTGGGTGGCGATTTCTTCACTCATATTGCCAGCGTACTTTCTTTTGTGCGCCAGGATTCATAGGCCGCGCGTAAGTCCCACGCACCAGTTGCCCGTAGTGAAATACCACGGGCCCCTGTGCGCCGGGTAATGCCACGAATGAGTAGCAGGGATGAGGAATAGAGGGTGCTGGCAAAGTCGGCTTGGGCATCGCTAAAGAAAGTTGAATCACTGCACCCATATCCATCATCAAGGCTTACAAAGATGACACGCTTTCCACTTCGCACCGGCGGGGTTTGCATCGCAACTTTTATACCAGCCACTAATACCGAAGAGCGCGAACGCTGGGCCAGTAAATCACACGAGCGCACAGCGCCAATGGAGTTTAGAAAATCGCTATAGAAGCTGACCAAGTGCTCAGACATATCAATACCTAAACGCGCTATTTCATGTTGAACTATTTCAGCAGGACTCATATCAGGTAGGCCACTACTAATTAACACAGGAGGTGCAAAAGCTAAATTCATCTGCGCCCCTGTTACCCCAGCGTTAGGTGATTTCTGCAGATCAGAAAAATGCAGCAGCAAATCACGGCGATTAACATCGGTATGTAAACGATCAAAGGCACCGGTCAAGATTGCACTTTCTGTAACAGGTGCACTGGCACCAGAGCGGCGCACAAAATCCGTTAAATCTATATAGGGACGTCCAGAAATAATCGATGCAACTTCTCCATCACTAATCTTTGTAATAGTAGAAAGTGCAATGCGAACTGCGCTGCCGTTATCTTCCACCCGATACACCGCATCGGATTCATTAATATCAAGTGGGGCAACCTTTAATCCCATCTGTCGCACTTCATCAACGAGTAAACGCCTTGGATACATCCCCGGATCATGTGTGAGCACACCAGCTAAAAACGCTGCTGGGTAATGGGTTTTAAGCCAGGCTGATTGATAAGTAGGCAGGGCAAAGGCTGCAGCATGTGCTTTACAAAAACCAAAGGATGCAAAGGCCCGCAGAACCTCCCAAATCTCTTTAACGATAGGGAGTTCATAGCCCTTGGCCGTTGCAGCAGGAAAGAACCAATCACAGACTTCTTGTTGCCCATCCCTGTCCCCCAACGCCCGTCGCTTTTCATCAGCGCTAGCTAATGAAACCCCTGTCATCGTTGCAATGATTTCAATGACTTGTTCATGGAAAACAACAACACCTTCGGTATCGCGCAAAATCTCATAGAGATCTGGGTGAATGATTTGAGCTTTGGCCCAGCCATGACGGGCCTTTAAAAAGGGCGTAATCATGTCTGATTTCACGGGCCCTGGGCGAAAGAGTGAGATATCAATAATCAAATCAGTAAATGTTCTAGGTTCTAACTTTCCAACAAGTTCGCGCTGACCCGGAGATTCAATTTGAAATATACCTAAAGTATTAGTGGATTGAATTAAGGCATAGGTATCAGGATCATCTAAGGGCACGGCATCGATATCAACGCTGACCTCCTCCGTGCGCTCTATCTCAGTTAGCGCATACGAGATTGCTGACTGCATCCTCACACCCAAGACATCGAGTTTTAATAGACCAATAGCTTCAACATCATCTTTATCAAAGACCACCATGGGATAACCACTGGCATTAGAAAGAAGTGGTGTGCGATCAAGTAAGCCGCCATCAGATAAAACAATGGCGCATGGGTGCATGGATAAATGTCGTGGCAGACCATCTAGGCGCTCAGCTAGCGCAATTGTCATTGCAGTTAATGGGGCAGAGATATTAAGAGAGCGCAGTTCAGGCAAGCTCTCTAACGTTTTAGAGATATTGCGCGCTCTGACATGTGGCATGGACTTTGCCAACATATCAATCTCCATGCCTGGCAGGCCAAGGGCGGCCCCAGCATCTCGTATTGCATGGCGAGCACGGTATGTATCAACCATGGCAACAGTTGCACATCTAGATTGATTGCCCGGCACATCCCAATCAGTATTGCCATAGCGTTTAAAAACCATGTCATAAATTTCAAGTCGTCGATGTGATTCAACATCAATATCGATATCTGGCAAAGCCCTGCGTAGCGGTGAGCAGAAGCGCTCCATCAATAGACCATGTTGGAGTGGATCAACGCCAGATATGCCAAGTAGGTGACAGATCAATGAACCCGCACCGCTTCCCCGTGCTGCAACTCGCACACCAGCACCACGCGCCATGTCACAGATATCGGCAACAGTTAAAAAATATGATTCAAAGCCAAGGGTTGCAACCGTTGATAGTTCATCATCTAAACGGGTGCGAACTTTTTTAATCATTGCACTATCGCTATAGCGCCAGTTGATTGCAGCTTCACTGCGAGTGCGCAGCAATACCCGCATTTCATGGGCTGAATCTGCCCCCACCACATGGGCTTCCGGTAGATGCGCACCACCTAAACCAATATCTCGCTGGGGAGATAACAAAGAGCGCTCTGCCCATGCACGCGTTGTTGCTAGCAATTGGCGCGGAGTTCGCTCCCCTGCTGCCCGTGCAATTTCACCGGCCAGTGAAATCATTTCATCGTTTGATTTCAAAAAGCCTTCAGCGTTTTGTCGCTCAATATGGCGCGGATGCAGCGGCACTAGCTGGCGAGCGCAATCTAAGACATCAGCTACCGGACCATCGGTCCTATCGCGCATGCGAACTGCGTTAGTAATGACGGCATCGATATCGTGATCACGGGCGAAAATTAAGGACTTTGCTGCATGGGATGTGGAGCGCGGACCTTTGCCAGCCACCAGATGTGAAACACATTCAATGGCGTTATCTGCAAATAAATCACGGCTTTGATTAAAGGCAGCAAAAGCTGCATCAATGCGGTTATCGGTAATGAGTGAGCCCACTAAAGAGTGCGGTCCATGCAGGGCATAGACGTTAGTGCTGTAATGACTAAAGCGTTGTAAGAAATCAAGGGTCAGCACAGGGTTGCGGCTATTACTTGTCATTGCAAGAGATGTCAGCAACCTACACAGCGAGCGCCATCCCCCATCACTATGTGCCAGAAGAGTCAGGCGATTATTACTACCTCCCATATCAACTGCCAGATTGACTCCAATGATTGGCGCGATACCAAAATCAACACAGCTCTGTGCAAAACGAATGGCACCGGCTAAACCATCACGATCTGTAAGTGCTAACGCCGGCATCTCAAAGGCGGCAGCGCGCTCTACTAAATCAGCTGGTTGGGTTGTGCCGTATTTGAGTGAATAAGCACTAGCAACATTTAAATGAATAAAGCTCATACGTTACGGATAATCCATTGACCGCTGATTTCATCGCGCTCTAATTCAAATGTTGTTAGCGCCCCAATAGGTGCGGCCTCCACGCGCCAGAGAGCACGTGCTTGGTCATCAGGTCTGTACTTGCCATCGCTAATGCGATTCCACCAACCGCCTGCTTCACACCATCTGGATAAGACTGCATGGATACGAAAGCGTCGTCCCTTGAAGGTGAATTCAATAGGCGTTGTTGCACCATCGATCGTGACATCGTGGGCGGGATTGACCTGCATCATGGGCTGAGGGGCCTTTCGTAGTATTCGAACAGATGTTCGAAAAATAGCCCCCTGGACTGACAAATAGCAAGCGCGCAGGCGTGTCGAGGGTAAAGAATAGTTGAAATTTCAACTACTATTGCCCCAGTTCGTATTCATCCAACTAAGGAGTCCCATGGACGTAGTACTCGTAATCGCTCGCATCCTCTTTGCTGGCATCTTCATCTCTTCAGGAATCAGCCACCTCACCAAGCTTGATGCAATGACTGGCTATGCCCAATACAAGAAAGTCCCAGCTGCAAAGCTCAGCGTGATCGTTTCACTACTTATCGCCATCTTCTTAATCCCAACAGCTTTCATGATGCATGCATTCTGGAAAGAGACTGATGCAACAGCAAAGCAAAACGAAACTATTGGATTCTTTAAAGATCTCTCACTTGCTGGCGCAGCGCTGATCATCTTCGTACTCGTTGGTTCTGGTACAGATTTTGGTCCAAGCATCACAGGTGCCTTCTTTAACCTATAAAAATTAAAGTAAAAACCCCCGTAGTTAATAGCTGCGGGGGTTTTTTACGCCATTATTTCCCTTATGGAGATATTCGGAGCCCTTGTCAGCGGCGTCTTCATCGGCTCAGTTCTGGGATTTGTTGGTGCTGGTGGGGCAATGCTCTCGGTCCCAATTCTTATCTATCTCTTTAATTTTACAGCGCCAACCGCAACAACAGCTGCCCTTGCCATCGTTATTGCGGCAGCAACCTCGGGATTGATTCCAAAGTTTAAGAGCAAAGATGTGTTGGTAAAGGAAGCGATTATTATCAGCGCAATTGGCTCAGTTGCAAATGTTGGCTTTTCTCTCAATGTTGAGAGTTTTAGCGATCAATTTATTAAATCTGGCTTTGCCCTAGTACTCATTATCGCCGCAACTTCGATGCTAATTAAGCCAGTTGTTGGAACTGAGAAAAAGGTTCCGCTGTTGTGGCTGCTATTGATCTCCTTAGTAATCGGCACAATGACTGGCCTTTTTGGAGTGGGTGGTGGCTTCCTTGCGATACCAATCCTTGTTCTTTTCTTCAAAACTTCAGCAGTAAAAGCCGCTGGCACATCACTTTTGATTATCGTACTTAACTCCATCATCGCTTTTATTGCCCACTATGCAATTTGGGATCAAGTGAATTGGAAGCTCCCGATAATCATGGCGCTTTCAGCCGTTGTAATCGCACGCCTTGCATCAATTAAGGCAGCGAGTGTTAGTCCATTAATACTCAAGCGGGCCTTTGCTTATCTGCTCTTTGCTATCTCAGCTTTTACCTTGATCCAAAGCTGGATTATTTCTTAATGACGTGGGATTGATACCCAGCAAGTAGGAGCATGAGCACTGGATACATCATTGCAACTGGAAGAGTCAGAACCTGAGCAAGGGCGCCAGTAACAGATGGCCCGATGAAATAACCAGCTATACCAATTACTCCCACTCTGGCAATGGCAACTGAAGAAGCAACTCCTGGAACTTCAGAGGCGGCCAAAATATAGGCAGGAAACATTGGACCAATTCCAATTCCTGCACATGCAAAACCAATATTGACGACAATGAGAGCCAGGATGGGTTGTGTGTCAGAGAGTGGAACACCAATAGCAATTCCAGCACCTAAACCAATACCACCTAAATAACCACCGTAGAGCACTGTCTTTCTGGGTCCAAAGTGATCCAGGGCTCTATCGCCTAAAAAGCGAGAGGTAATCATTGCAAGTGAAAAGACTGCAAAGGCTGAGGCGTTAACACCAACACCAAAGCCCATGTCATCGCGCAGCAAGATTGCGCCCCAATCACTGGCAGCACCTTCAGCGATGAGCCCGCCCAATAAACCAATTCCCATCCCCCACAAAGGAAGAACTGATTTTCCAAAGAAAGGGATCTTCGCCTTGGTCTCTTCTTCCCCACCGTTATGTTCATCTACTTCTGCAGAAAGCAGCATGCGAACGGCAGGTATGAATAAGAAGAAGCAAACAATGCCAACCCCAACTAAGTTATCGCGAGGTGAAACAAACTTAGCAATTGATCCACCTAAAACTGTTGTTGCAAAAGCACCTGATGACCAGAGCGCATGAAATGTAGACATCACTCGACGCCCTAAGAGCTTTTCAATGACGACTGCTTGGGTATTAGATGCGATATCCATACTCGAATATCCAAGGCCCATGATGAATAGACCGAAAATCAAAGTGATTGGTGAGGTTGAAAAACCCATCAGAATTAAACCAATGGGCATAATGATGATGGCGATACGGATGACTGCCTTTGTGCCATAGGAGTGCACTAAACGCCCAGTTAATTGGGCACCAATAATTGCGCCAATTGTGCTTGCAATAAGAATCAAACCCAACTGTCCGTTGTTTAAACCGTTGGCATCGCGGATCTCGGGGATGCGAGCAACCCAGGCCATAGAGACAACACCCATAAAGAAAAAGGTTGCCAAAAGCCCTATTCGCGCACGCGCTGCTATAGCCAATAAATCAGTGCTCATAAGGTGATAACGGTAACTGAGAATGCCCCATTAGTCTGCTTGCACTGCCTCTATTCCTCCGATTCTTCGAACTCTAGAAAGCCTTGGGCGATATAGAATCAAACCCATACCAACTCAACAAGGAGTACTCCGTGGACAACATCAGCGCATTTAATAATCACCTTCCAGTCAAGGTCCGCTTTGGAGAAGGTGTTGCGCAAACGTTGCCAGCAGTTGTTGCAGAACTTGGTGCAAGCAAAGTCTTTTTGATGGTTGATAAAGATATTGAGAAGTTCAATCCAGCGGCTGCAAAGCTCATCGATCAGATGAAGGCAGCACCTGGCATCACCGTTACTGTCTTTGAAAAGCCTGCAGGTGAACCAACTATTCAAATGGTTGATGATTCAATTGCAGCTCTAAAAGCTGCCGGCTCTGATGTTGTTGTTGCACTCGGTGGCGGCTCTATTATCGACACAGCTAAAGCTGCACGTCTTTGCGCCCAACTCAACTGCACATTCCGTGAATTCCAATCAAAGCCACCTGTTTATCCAGCACCCACACTTCCACTCGTTGCTCTGCCAACATCTGCTGGAACTGGCTCTGAAGTATCTGGTGGTTCTGTAATCTCTGATCCAGAGGCTGGTCGCAAAGCAGGAATTGCTAATGGAAACCTTCGTGCACAAGTTGCACTCGTTGATCCTGTTCTTACATATTCAATGCCACCGTCAATGACAGCTAACACTGGTATCGATGCTCTGGCTCAAGCAATTGCCGGAATCATTGCTAAGTGCTCAACTCCTATTGGAGATGCCATTGGTTATGAAGCTGTGCGCATGATGACTCCCGCTCTAGTTGCAGCCTTTAAAGATGGCAATGACAAAGTTGCCCGCGCTGGAATGGCATCAGGGAGCATGATGGCCGGTCTCACAATGAATATCTCTGACTGCACAGCAGAACACTCATTAGGCCAGGCAATCGGTGGCTTAAAGCATGTTCCACACGGTCTAACAATTGGTTTAGTTTTAGTTGAAACCCTCACTCGCGAGGCAAAGATTGTTCCTGAAAAGATGGAGCGCGTTGCAGATGCAATGGGTGTGCCACAAGATGGCACTAAGGATGGATCTCGTTGCGTTAACGCTGTGAGAAAGATCCTTGCAGAGCTTCAGTTCCCTGTGCTTTCATCCCTTGGTTTTGTTGAAGGTGACATCGATGAATTAGCTGAAATCGCACTCAAAGACTTCTTTATTACTCAGGCTCCAAAGCCATGGAGCAAGGCCGAAGTTGTGGATGCCTTTATGTCAGCGCTAAAGCTTGAAAGCCGTGTTGCATAGATAGTGGAAGAAGTTCTCTCTAACCCTTCTGTTATCCGCGTGACTGCCCTGCTCAAAGAGCTGGGTTGTTCTGGTGAAGTAACTATTCTTTCTGACTCTGCACGCACAGCACTCGATGCTGCCAATGCCCTAGGCATTGAAGTGGGACAAGTTGCATCCTCTATTGTTTTTAAACTCCCAAGCGGCAATCCGCTGCTAGTTATTACAAGTGGGCGCCATCGCGTTGACACAGAACTTGTTGCAAGGAACTTAGGGGTTGAGAAACTGCACCGAGCAGATGCTGACTTTGTTAAGAACGCCTCAGGTTTTTCAATTGGTGGCGTCTCCCCTGTTGGCTGGGTGAACAAGCCAGAAATCATTTTGATTGATCAAGCACTCAATGATTACGAGGTTGCCTGGGCTGCAGCTGGTCACCCGCACTCTGTTTATCCAACATCTTTTGACGAGCTAGCGCGCGTAACAGGTGCCACACCGATGGTTGTTGGCGACTAACTATGAACACTTTAGGAATGATTGCCATCGTCATTGATGATTATGACTCTGCCATTACTCACTATGTAAATGATCTTGGTTTCACGCTCATTGAAGACACAGTCATGTCCCCTGAAAAGCGCTGGGTAGTAGTTGCACCTAGCTCACAAGGTGCTCGAATACTGCTGGCAAAGGCTGCTAATGAGGCGCAGGTAGCAGCAATAGGTAATTCAACTGGTGGACGAGTGGGGTTTTTTATGTATACAACCAACTTCAACGAGACGTATGCCAGCTATAAATCTAAGGGTATTGAGTTCATTGAAACTCCCCGCCAAGAGGAATACGGTCAGGTTGTGGTTTTCAAAGACAACTATGGAAATAAGTGGGATTTAATTGAACAGAAATAGCGATGCCTCCAAGGCAAGAATCTTTGAGTGGCTGGGTGTTGCAACTGCAATTGTTTATTCACTTCTAGTTGCTGCCAACATCGGAGCTGAGTTCATTGGTTTCACATTGCTTCTCACATCCTCTGCCCTTATTGGCATTTGGGCATATCTTGGTAAACACCGAGGAATTCTTTTCTTGCAGTTCTTCTATGCAGCAGCTGGCATTATTGGAATGATTCGCTGGTTCTAAATGATTGTCGCCTATTTCTGGACAATAACTCCTAGCCGTATTCCCTTTGCGATAGTTGCAATGGCTATGGATCGATTTGTTTTACGTTCATCCAAAAACGTTGGCTTTTTTAAATCCTTAGGCACTGGTAAAGGTGAGACTTTCACACCAGCAGATGCCAACGCATTGCGCTGGGGCTTGATCGCACAAGTTCACGACCTTGATGCCTTTGATCAATCTTTTGTTGTGAAGCAGTGGCGTAAAAATAGCGTGAGTGAATTTCGCGCAGTGCTTGAACCAATCTCCTCCCATGGTCAATGGGCAAAGCAGGAGCCATTTATTGCAACGGCAAAAGATTGGACAGGTCCTATCGCAGCAATTACACGAGCGCGCATTAAGTGGCACCAAAACTTTCGCTTTTGGAACTCTGTGCCACCTGTGACAATGTCATTGAAATCAGCTCCTGGATTAATCTCTGCCATTGGAATTGGTGAAGCGCCTATTGGTTTGCAGGGCACTTTTTCATTGTGGGAGTCCGGCGCGGCTATTAAGAATTTTGCATACAAAGGCGCAGCCCACCAAAAGGCGATTGCAGACACAAGTACCTATAAATGGTATTCCGAAGAGCTCTTTGCACGCTTTGCGCTCAAAGATATTCGCGGTTCGATTAATAGTTAAGTAGTCATATAGGGCAGACTTAAGCCATGTCGATCCGTCATTACAATCCAAGACGGCGCCGCCATGGGCAGTTATCGCCTCGCGTAAATGGGCTATTGAACTCTGTTGTTGCCATTGCAATCCTGCTTCAAGTCATCTATCCATTAGTGGATGGTGAAGTATTGAGATTGCTCACACTCAATGTTGTTTATTGGGGCGCTGGAGCGATGTTGTTACACGCACTTCTTGCATATGGCACCCGCTATGCCATCACTTACTTTTTCTTTACTTTCCTCTTCGCCCTCACCATCGAACATGTTGGAGTGGTATCACAATGGCCTTTTGGCAACTACTCATACTCTGGTGATTTAGGTTTAAAGATCTTTGAAGTTCCTCTCGTTGTTCCATTTGCTTGGATCATGATGGCGCACCCAGTCTTAACTGCTTCCCGGCGCATTGCAGGTAATTGGGTATTTCTCTATGGTGGATTTGCTCTTGCAGCATGGGATTTATTTTTAGATCCCATGATGGTGGCAGAGGGTCGTTGGACATGGGTTGTAAATGGGGCACATGTTCCCTTTCAACCTGAGATCCCTTTATCTAATACTTTTGGTTGGTTACTCAGTGGAATGTTTTTGATTGGCGTATTGCATCTGATTACCCCACGCGATAAGCGAAAGAGTGGCGCCACATTTCTAACCACTGACGCATTCCTATTGTGGACGTTGTTCTCAGGAATTATTAGCAACTTATTCTTCTTTAGCCGCCCAGGTATTGCCTTCTTTGCCGGAGCTATCTATGGCACCGTCTTTGCCCCGTATTTCTTTAACCGCTGGCTAGGACGCCCTTAGATTCCATGGATTACCTCTTAATAATTCCAGCAAGTTTTATTCTTTTTATCTCTCTCATCAACTTCCTGACTATTCGCACGCCAAACAAGGCCACGCAGATTGAAGAATCAATCTCGGTAATAGTTCCCCTGCGCAATGAAGCTAAAAACGTTGCAGAACTTGTTGCCTCTCTTCACAATCAAAAGAGTTTGACTCAAGTGGAGTATTTACTTCTAGATGATAATTCTGAAGATGAAACTCTGGCCTTATTACAACAACACACTTTGGGGTTAACAAACTTTCAGATAGTGAGCGGAACTACGCTGCCACAAGGCTGGATTGGCAAAACCTGGGCATTACAGCAACTCTTTGAAAGATCTAGCGGTGAAATTATTATCTCGATTGATGCCGATGTGCGATTGGTCCCAGATGCAATAAGCAGAGCAGTGACTCTGTTAAAGAACACACAATTAGATTTTCTCTCCCCTTACCCAAAACAAATGGCATATAGCTGGTCTGAAAAATTAATTCAGCCACTTTTACAGTGGTCGTGGATGTCCACAGTGATCTTGGGAGTTGCAGAAAGAAGTTCTATCTCTTCAATGGTTGTGGCAAATGGTCAGTTCTTTGTTGTGAGAAAGGCAGCGTTAGATCAAGTGCGTGGCTATGACTCAGTTCGCAATAAAGTTTTAGATGATGTGGTTTTAGCCAGATCTCTTGTTAAAAGCGGTTCACATGGCTGTGTCGCAAACGGTGCATCAATAGCTTCCACGCGCATGTATTCATCGTGGAGCGAAATTCAAGCCGGTTACGGTAAGTCTCTGCATGCAGCCTTTGGTTCTGTTCTTGGCTCTGCTATCGCCATCGCATTCCTTTTTCTCACAGGTATCGCTCCACTGGTTGCAGGTATCACGGGCTCTAACGCTGGTTGGTATGCATTTGGCGTAGTTACTCTCACGCGCGCAATGAGTTCAATCAAGGTTGGAAAGAGTCCTTCAGGTGCACTTCTGCATCCCGTCTCATCTGCACTGCTTATTTACTTAATCATTTACTCTTGGATGATGCGTGGGCACGTGCAATGGAAAGGCCGCACAGTATGAAGATAGTTGTTATTGGTGCGGGCATGGGCGGAATGATGTCAGCTGCACGCTTAGCTAAAGCTGGCCATGAAGTGAGTTTGTATGAAGCATCAGATCGCGTGGGTGGAAAATTACACACTGAATGGATTGGCAAGGTTGCCTTTGATACCGGTCCATCTCTTTTGACTCTGCCTGCGGTCTATAAAGATTTCTTTGCGCGCACTGGTAAACATCTAGGCTTGTTGTGTGAAATACAGGCCGTTGATCCATCTTTTGATTATCACTTCGCTGATGGCACTAGCGTTAACTTTGCCAACCTTTCTAGATATCACACCCTCAATAATCTACGTGCTGCCTATGGCGAACCTGTAGCACGACAATGGGATCAGCTCATGCGCAGAGCTGAAAAGATGTGGGATGTTTCGCGTGTGCCATTTATTGAAAGTGAACTTCGCTCTCCTTTTTCTCTACTCAAGCGCTTTTCACTCATAAGAGATCTTAAAATAATCGCCCCGTGGAAAACTTTAAGAGACATTGCTACTCAAGAACTCTCTGATGAACATCTTCGATACATCCTGGATCGCTATGCAACCTATAGCGGCTCTGATCCACGCAGGGCACCTGCAGTTCTTTCCACCATTGCCTACGTTGAAGAATCTTTCGGTGCTTGGCATATCAAAGGTGGCCTTGGAACGCTAGCAACTCTGGTGCATGAGCGAGCAGAGAAAGTGGGAGTCACTTTTCATCTTAACTCCCCTGTTGCTTCCATTGATGTTAAAAAAGGTAAGGCTAAGGGAATTACTTTAGATAGTGGTGAAGTAATTGAAGCTGATGCAGTTATCGCTAACGCTGATGCCTCACTGATCTATAACGTGCTAATAAAGGGAAAAATTAGAAAGATTAAGAAGGTGCGAAAGAATATTGCTAAGGCCGATGCCTCTTTAGCTGGATTTTCAATACTTCTTGGGATACGAAAGGATGGATCTGCCCCACTGAATCACCACACTGTTCTTTTCCCGAAAGATTATGACGCAGAGTTTGACGCGATATTTACCCACAAGCAGCCCGTTGCAGAGCCCACTATCTATATCTGCACTCCTGGTGATGCTGCGATGTCTAAAGATGAACTACTAGAAGGATGGTTTGTTCTAGTTAACGCCCCTGCCCACGGCGCCGAAAGCTTTGATTGGAATGATGCTGAGTTTGCTCGCAAATACGCCAACACAATTATTGATCAGATAGAAGCACGTGGCATACCTGTTCGCTCTCGTCTTGAATCAATGACGATTAGAACTCCTGCTGATTTAGAAAGCGCTGTGAGAGCACCTGGAGGATCCATCTATGGAACTTCAAGTAATGGTGCGCGCGCAGCCTTTATGCGCACTAAGAATCGCTCGCCTATTAAATCTTTGTACTGTGTTGGTGGTTCGGCCCATCCTGGTGGCGGATTACCTTTAGTTGGCTTGAGTGCTGAGATGGTTGCTAATGCAATTGGGAGCGCGCAAAGCGGACAACCATTAAAAAGCCACTAATTTGAAGTGCTAGGAAAGCAACAGAGAGCACATAAACTCCTGGAAGATTTAACTGCCACATTATTAAAACTACAAATAAGAATGATGCACGCACTGGACGTTCTGCTGGTGTGACAACACCAATATCTGTAACACCGAGAGAAACTAATTTGGCTCGTGCATATTCTTGGAAAGATGCAACGCTCCATAGCGTTATTACTAACCATGCTGGAACACCGATGACATAGAGGGCGTAGAGCCAAAAAGCTTCGCTAATCCGATCCACTACTGAATCAAGGGTTGCACCCCACGCACTTTGGCGTTTTTGAAATATCGCAACGCTGCCATCAATGCCATCACAAAAAAGTGAGAAAACAAGAAAGAGAACTGCCCACCATGAGGTTGCTGTTAAAGCTGTGGCAGCTGCTGCGACAAGTCCTAACATCGTTAGCACGTTTGGTGAAATGCGCAGCAACGTTGCAACCAGACCACAGCGATAAGAGATATTGAGCCACCAAGCGACAACACCTGAAACAGGGGCATCGTTATGTAACGAACTCCATGTAGCGGTGAACTCTTGCTTACTGAGCATTTTCTCTCTTCCTTTTTCTGGCTGTGCAGTATTCATAGTATAGAAGTGCAGGCTCGCTAGAGCGGCAAGAATGGTAAAGAGAACTGGGTGAGAGTACCTTTGCGCTGTGAGTTCAGCGACTAAGTCAGAGTTACAAGAGACACGCGATTGCGTAGAGATTGAACTCACTCAATTTATGCGTGATCAGAGCGCGTACCTGCTTTCAATCTCACCTGAATTAAAGCCGGTTTCCTCTGCTCTTTCTTCTTTTCTACTAGATAGCGGTAAGCGCTTACGTCCACTCTTCG
The DNA here is from genome assembly GCA_041181205.1 of Actinomycetota bacterium. GTDB lineage: Bacteria > Actinomycetota > Actinomycetes > Nanopelagicales > Nanopelagicaceae > Planktophila. The sequence continues at coordinate 16,929 of JBEGPY010000003.1, forward strand.
CCTATGCCGGAATCAAAAGTGCAGGCGGGTCATTAACTCCCGCAACCACCAAAGCCATATCTTGCCTTGAACTTTTGCAAGCATGCGCCCTCATTCATGATGATCTGATGGATGGTTCTGACACACGTCGCGGTAAGCCATCTATTCATCGCCACTTTGAATCAATCCATGTGCAAGATGAGCTAGAAGGTTTCGCACCTGCCTATGGTTTAGGCTCTGCAGTTTTACTTGGCGATTTAGCCCTTGTTTGGTCTAACCAACTTCTTAACACATCAGGAATTTCAACTGAACAACTTCGCCGAGTTATGCCGATCTTTGATGAGATGCGCGTTGAGTTAATGGCTGGACAGTTCTTAGATATTCATGAACAAACACAGAAGAACACAGATCTTGCTCGATCAGTCAAGATTGCTCGCTACAAATCTGGCAAATACACAATTGAGCGACCACTACACATGGGAGCAGTCTTAGCCGGGGATGCATCACCGGCATTACTGGCAGCTCTTTCTGAGTATGGATTACCACTAGGAGAGGCATTCCAATTCCGTGATGACTTACTCGGGGTCTTTGGTGATCCATCCGTTACAGGAAAACCTGCCGGAGATGATCTGCGCGAAGGAAAACGCACAGCCCTTATCGCAATGGCCGATGCCAAAAGCAGCGATGCCATGAAGGTCGAGAGCCGTCAATACTTTGGGAAAAACGATATCGATGAAAAAGGTGTGGCGATCTTGCAGGAGATGATTGTTTCAACAGGCGCAAAGGCACAACTTGAAACTATGATTGATGAATTAACCTCAAAGGCATTGAAAGCTATTGAAAATCCAGTAATCGATAACGCTGGACGCGATTTACTCAATGAGCTTGCCCTGATTGCAACGAAGCGGAGTATGTAAATGGTTGCCCGAGTTAAAGGCCCCACCGATCACGTCGTAATCGTTGGCGCAGGCCTTGCTGGATTAAGTGCCGCACTTCGCCTTGCTGGAGCTGGCCGAAAAGTAACTGTGTTAGAGCGCGAAAGTGTTCCTGGTGGACGCAATGGCCTACTCAAAAAGGATGGTTACTCCTTTGATACCGGACCCTCTGTTCTAACAATGCCATCACTGATCAATGATGCTTTTAACTGCGTGGGCGAAGATATGAAAGATTGGCTGGAGTTAACGCCCCTCACACCGCTTTATCGCGCTTTCTATGCCGATGGCTCACAGCTAGATGTTCACGCAGATACTAATGAGATGGAAGCAGAGATTGCTAAGCACATCAGTAGCTCTGAGGCTGCTGGCTATCGCAGATACGTAGATTTTGTTACAAAGCTCTATAAGTATGAGATGAATGATTTCATCGATAGAAATATCGATAGTCCCTTTAATCTTTTAACTCCCAACCTTGCCCGCTTAATCGCACTCGGAGGCTTTCGCAGACTCTCTCCTAAGGTAAATCAATTTATGAAAGATCCTCGTCTGCAAAAGGTCTATTCATTCCAGGCTATGTATGCAGGTGTGAGTCCACAACAGGCTCTAGCTATCTATGCAGTCATTGCATATATGGACTCAGTTAATGGAGTTTTCTTCCCTAAAGGTGGAATGCATGCAGTACCGCGTGCTCTAGCCGCAGCTGCTGAAAAGCATGGTGTGGTATTTAAATACAACACTACGGTCACAAATGTTGAAGTGAGCAATGGCCGTGCAAAAGCTGTCATCACTGAATCTGGTGAGCGCTATGAGTGCGATGCGGTTGTTTTGAATCCAGATCTACCTGTTGCCTACCGTGAATTACTGGGTAAATCACCAGTCACAATCAAACGCCTGAAGTACTCACCATCCTGTGTGACACTTCTAATTGGCTCAAGCAAGAAATATGAATTTGCTGCCCATCACAATATTCACTTTGGCCACTCATGGGATGGCGTCTTTGATGAACTTATTAAGAAGAAGCAGTTAATGAGCGATCCCAGCATCTTGGTTACCGTGCCAACTCATGATGACCCGAATTTAGCTCCTCCTGGAAAGCATTCTTATTATGTTTTGTTCCCAACGCCTAACTTAGATAGTGATATCGATTGGAACAAACAAGCTGGCCCATATCGCGATCAAATGATTAAAACGATTGAAGAGCGCGGATACAGCGGCTTTGGTGATTCCATTGAAACTGAAGTGATGACTACTCCCCTTGATTGGAAAAATCAGGGGATGGAGATGGGCGCACCTTTTGCCAGTGCACATACATTTTTCCAAACTGGACCATTTAGACCACGCAATATGGCACAAGGAATTGAAAATGTTGTCTTTGCAGGTTCTGGAACACAACCTGGAGTTGGTGTTCCTATGGTTTTGATTTCAGGACGCCTTGCTGCAGAGAGAATTGTTGGACCAGTTAAGTAAATGAATGAGCTGGAGGCATCCTATGCCGAATGCAAAAGATTAAACTCTCTGCACGGCAAAACATATTACTTAGCCACACTCCTTCTGCCTAAAGCTAAACGAAAGTATGTTCACGCCCTTTATGGTTTTGCCCGCTATGCAGATGAAATCGTTGATGATCTTGCGTCAACGCTCACTGTGCAGGAGAAGGCAGCTGCTTTAGGTGTGTGGGGTGAAAAGATTCTGCAGGACCTAAAAACTGGCAAGAGTGATGATGCGATCGGCCGGGCGCTCATTGATACGGTCAATACCTTTTCAATCCCCTACGAGCATTTTGAAGCATTCCTGCATTCAATGACTATGGATTTAACTGTGCAGGAGTATCAAACATATGAAGATCTTGTGGAGTATGTCTATGGCTCTGCCGCAGTCATCGGCCTTGAAATGGTGCCAGTGTTAGGCGTTCTTGAAGATGGTGCCTATGAATGTGCCAAGAAGCTCGGTATTGCCTTCCAATTAGCTAACTTCATCCGCGATGTGGGAGAAGATTTAGATCGTGGCCGTATTTATCTACCTATTGCTGAGCTTGCCGAGCACGGTGTCACACGCAAGATGCTTGAAGAACGAGTTCTTACGCCACAAATCATTAGCGCACTTAAATTTCAAATTGCCCGTGTGCGCCAACTCCAAGCCGAAGCAACACCGGGAATTCAAATGCTTGCAGCCTCTAGTCGTCCATGTATTGAAGCAGCAAGTGAGCTTTACTGCGGCATTGTTGATGAAGTAGAAAAGATTGGTTACGACATCTTCAACAAACGTGCCAAGACTTCCACTGCACGCAGATTACGTGTCTTTATCACCGCTTATCTGAAGCGCCTAGCCGTATCCAATTAGTTAATACTCCAAGCACTAGCGCAAAACCAAAGAGTAAATCCTCCACTGGAGCTGATGCGATACGCAAGCCAATGATTGCATCTGGGCTATACATCACAATATTTCTTGAAGTCAGCCACCAATTAGTGAGAAGCTGAAAACCAACAATAATTGCATATGAAGTCCAAAAGACTCTGCGCTTGAGCAACTGCGTATTAAAGAGATAGAGATCAAATGAAATGGCAAAAAGCACCGCAAAAATAGCAATCTGTGTGTAGGTCACTTGTAGACCTGCCAATGCTTCTTAACTGTGCGCACGGCTTCAATAGTCATCAGGGCTGCAATGGGCACAACTATGAAGAACAAATACTCTTCTAATGGGATGCAAAAGGGTCCATAGATTCCCAGAATTTGTTCTTTATCAAAGAACCAATGGCCGTTGGCAATTGCGTATTTATCCCAAGCGATAAAGAGAAAAGCCACAGGGGCAATGGCAAGTGCTACTCGCTTGAATTGCTTGAGGACCCCAACCTTTAAAAACACTTCTAGCCAAAACGAGCCAGTGATGGTGAAAACAATCATGGCTAGATATCCATACTTTTGCACGAGATAACGCTACTCTAAGAAGTACGGGAGCCGCATGCGGCTGAGAGGGTTTGAAATTCAAACCGACCGATTGACCCGTCCGGTAATGCGGACGTGGAAAGGAAACTATGTCATTCACCGTTTTTACAGCCTGGGGCTATGAAGTCTCAGCACTTGAATTTATCTCTGCCATAACTTCATTTGTTGGAGTCTGGCTTGGCACAACTGGAAAGCGCATCACATGGCCATGGTGGGCACTGAGCAGTGCGCTCTATATGGTCTTCTTCTATCAAGTTGATCTCTTTGCAAGTGCAGCTCTTCAAATAGTTTTTATCATTGCCGCAATCTGGGGTTGGCGCGACTGGGCACCAACAGGTGCAGCCCCTGGTTATTTAGTCAACCGTGATCGCTTTTACATAGGCGTTGCAACTTTATTTGCAGTTTCAGTTCTTTCCCCACTCTTAGCGCGCGCTGGGGCAGCTGCAACATGGTCTGATGCATTTTTACTTGTTGGTTCACTTGTTGCTCAGATTCTTATGGTCTATCAGAAAGTTGAAGCGTGGGTTCTCTGGCTTATCATTGATTTAGCTGGAACAATCCAATATGCCTATCTGGGATATTGGTTCACTGCCTTTTTATACGCTCTCTTCACACTTGTAGCAATCATCGGTTGGAAGCGTTGGTATGTCCTTAATAGCAATTGATGGAAGAGCCGGGGCAGGTAAAACGACTTTAGCGGCCAAGTTCTTTGAAGAACTTTCAGTCGATAAATCCGTTCAAGTCATCCACATGGATGATCTCTATAACGGCTGGAACAATGCTTTAGATGAGCGATTAACGAAAACCTTAGAATTAATTGTGAATGCTCATCACAACAAAGTTGCCTTTGAAATAGAGATCTTCAACTGGCATTCAATGTCTTTTGATTCAAAAGAAGAGATTAATCCCGTTGATATCTTGATTTTAGAAGGCGTGGGAGCCGGGCAAAAAGTAGTGCGAGATGCTGGTGCAACCCTGTATTGGCTAGATATCGATGCTGAAGTAGGAATACAACGGGTATTGAATCGAGATGGCATTCAGATTGCATCGCAGATGAAGCAATGGCAAATTTCGCAAGAGATTCATTTCATGCGAGATAAGACACGCGAAAACGCGGAACACATTCAAAGCTCATAAGCTTTAAAGCCCTAAAATCGGTCACATGTCAGACCTATCGGGTGAGCTCATTGATGGGCGCTATCAACTCACCCGCCAGGTTGCCAATGGTGGAATGGCCAGCGTCTATGAGGCTCTCGATACCCGTTTAGATCGAAAAGTTGCAGTAAAGATTATGCATCCGCATTTAGCCCAAGATGAAGCTTTCGTTAATCGTTTCATTAGAGAAGCTAAAGCTGCTGCTGCACTTTCACACCCCAACATCGTTGCCGTCCAAGATCAAGGTTGGAATCAAAACGGAGTCCCTGCAGTCTTTATTGTTATGGAGTTAATTGAAGGTCACACTCTTCGTGAATATTTAAATGAGCGTGGCAGATTTGAAATTAAAGATGCAATTAACTACCTCACACCAATCCTTAGCGCACTTGCTGCGGCCCATGATTTGGGAATTGTCCATCGTGACATGAAACCTGAAAATATTTTGATTTCAAAAGAAGGCCGCGTAAAGATTGCAGATTTCGGTTTAGCTCGCGGCGAACTCATTGGTTCAACTATGACGGCTGAATCAAGTGTCATTTTGGGTTCAGTTTCATATCTCTCCCCTGAACAAGTACAACGAGGTGTTGCAGATTCAAGAAGTGATGTTTATGCCGTTGGCATCGTGGCATTTGAAATGCTCACTGGGGAAAAACCATTCCTAGGTGACTCCCCCATCCAAATTGCCTATATGCATGTTAATCAAGAGATTCCATCACTTCGCACTAAGCGAAAAGAGATTCCTGAAGCCTTAGATAATTTGATTCTGCAAGCCACCAACCGTGATCCAGATAAACGTCCGCGCACAGCCGGTGACTTCCTTAAAGCTCTGGAATCCATCCAGAATGAGATTGATCCTAAAACCAATCAGATGAAGTTATCTCTTGATCTTCCGATGGAGCCGATTAAAGAAAAGCCACGTGGCAAAGTGAAGAAGGCGGTTGAGGAAGAAAAAGAAGAGAGTATTGACGTAAGAGAAACTACCCATGAGATTAAAGCTGCAAAGGAAAAGAAAAATAAGGCCAGCAAGCGCGTGCGCCGCAACCGCAAAGTTGCAATCATTCTTGCCATAGCCCTTGGTATTGGCGGTTGGTACACATTAGTTGGGCCAGGATCTCGCGTAGTTGTTCCATCGGTAGTCGGTGGCACGTATGACGAAGCAATTTCAACCCTTTCACCACTTGGTTTAACCACAGCCATTTTAGAAAAGCGCTTCGATGAAGATATTGCTAAAGGTGCCATCATTGAAACAGATCCCCCAGGTGGTGGACGTGTGGAATCAGGTGGACAAGTTAAGTTAATTATTTCAAAAGGCCCGGAGCGATACACAATCCCTTCAGTTACAGGACTTACTCCAGAGGCTGCCACAACTGCCCTCGAGAAATTCCCATTAATAATTGGCGCAAACACTGAAAGTTTTAACAAAGATATCCCTAAAGGTTTTGTCATCTCTGCAAAGCCTGAATCTGGCACAGAAGTTAAACGTGACACTCCAGTCTCACTTGTCATTAGTAAAGGTGTTGAGACTGTGGCACTTGCCTCTTATTCAGGTAAGAGTGGTGAACAGGCACTCAATGAGTTAAATGATCTGGGCTTTAATGTTGAATCTACTTATGCCTTTGATGAAAAGGTTTTATCTGGTGTGGTTATTTCGCAAAGCCCAAGCGGTGTAGATGTGGCACCCAAGGGCTCAACTGTGACACTAGTTATCTCTAAGGGTTCACAGTATGTATTTATCCCTAACATCTTTTCATTAGATCAACTCAAAGCAACACAAGCCCTGCAGGATCTACAGCTCAAGGTAGTTGTCAAGAAACTAGGAACCAAGAAGGTAAAGAAGGTTACAAATATCTCACCAAAGGTGGGCACGAAAGTTAAACGTGGCAGCGTAGTCACAATTACCGTAGGGTAAGCCAATGCCCGAGGAGTCAAAGAAGCCACGCATTGGTGCCCACGTCCCAACTACTGGCGGAATGGCAAAGCGCTCCATTGAATATGCCCGAGAAATCGGGGCGAGTGCAATTCAAGTTTTTGCATCAAGTCCACGTATGTGGGCAATGCCAGCAGCAAAACCTGAACTGGATGAGGCTTACAAAATCAAAGCTGCTGATATGGATCTTGAAACATATGTTCATGCTCCATTTCTTATTAACTTAGGATCACCCACTGAAGCCACCTACATCAACTCTTTAGCCTCTACTAAGTATTCACTCCAGCGTGCTGCAGATATCGGAGCCCTTGGCGCCGTTATTCACACAGGCTCTGCTGTAGATGTTAATCATGTTGAAAAAGCATGGAAGCAGATTCATGAAGGCATGATGCCAATTCTTAATGCTCTGCCTGATGATGCGCCTTACTTGTTATTGGAACCTACTGCAGGCCAAGGCCAATCCTTAGTTAAGAAATTGGATGATCTTGAAAACTATTTGAAAGCTCTGGAGTATCACCCAAAGGTTGCCATCTGTCTTGATACCTGCCATGTATTTGCTGCAGGTCACGATATTTCTATTAAAGGTGGCATGACGGCCACTATTGATCTACTCGTTCAAATCGCTGGCGTTGAGCGTTTCCAGTTAGTCCATGCCAATGATTCAATGGATGTGTGCGGAGCACTAAAAGATCGCCATCAAAACATTGGTGATGGCCACATTGGAGTAGAACCATTTGCTGAACTTCTGGCTCACCCAGCTATTGCTAACGCGCCGTTAATTCTTGAAACACCGGGCTTGGAGGCAAAACACAAACCTGAAGTTGCGCTACTGAAGAAGCTACGAGATAAAAAGTGAGCGAGGCTAAACACCTCTTGCGCATGAAGCTTGCCCCTTGGGCACTTCTGGCAGTGACCATGGCGTGGGGCTGGGCCTTTGTGATTATGAAAGATGCGATCCAGCGACAGAGTGTGAGTAACTTTCTCTTCACCAGATTCCTCCTAGCTACTGTCGTTATGGTTCTAGTGCGCCCTAGAGTGTTAAAGCTTCTTAGTAAGGATCTACTACTTCGTGGTGGAACTGCCGGAATTCTCTTAGGCCTTGGTTATATCTTCCAAACTCTTGGCCTTGCTCGCACAGGCGCGGCAATCACTGGATTTATTACAGGTCTTTATATTGTTCTAGTCCCACTTTCTGCCTGGCTTTTATTAAAACAGAAAATCGCTGGAATAACGTGGGCGTGCATTGCGATGGCAACGCTAGGACTTGGTTTGTTATCTATCCATGGATTTTCTGTGGGCTTTGGCGAATTTCTTGTATTTATCGCTGCTATTTTTTATGCCTTACACATCATTGCTCTAGGCAAGTGGAGCTCTGGCCGAGATGTTTATGCCATGACAGTGGTGCAGCTATTTATGTGTGCAGCCCTGGCTGGAATTGCATCTCTTCCAGGAGGATATTCACCGCCACCTGATGTAAATGTGTGGGGTACGGTTATTTTCACGGCCGTCTTTGCAACTGCGATTGCTTTCATAATTCAAACATGGGCTCAGGCATATATGGGTCCAACTGAAGTAGCTGTAATTTTGACGATGGAGGCTGTCTTTACCGCCATCTTTGCAATCATCTTTGGTGGTGAACGCTTAACATTACAGAGCACACTCGGTGGGACGTTAGTTGTTGCTGCCATGTATCTGGTTGTTCTTAAAGATTCAAAGTAGGCTCACCACCATGGCAATCGATCTTCGCTCAGACACAGTCACCCGCCCATCACAAGCGATGCGTGATGCAATTGCTTCAGCACCAGTTGGCGATGATGTTTATAGCGATGATCCAACCGTTAACTCTCTTGAAGAGCGCGTAGCTGCAATGTTTGGCAAAGAAGCAGGCCTCTTTACCCCAACCGGCTCACTTGCAAATCAATTAGCAATTCGCATGTTGGTTAATCCTGGCGAAGAGATTATTGCCGAGACAAATTCACACATCGTCCGCGCAGAACTTGGCGCTGCAGCCGTGTTTAGCGGCATCACCACCCGCACATGGCCAGCAACCCATGGATTACTAAAGGCTGCTGATGCACTTGAAATAGCCCGCCCAGATTCTGGCCCCTATCTAGTTTCAACTACTGCAATTGCTGTTGAAAATACTCATAACTTTGGGGGCGGAACTGTGCAACCACTTGATGAAATTAAAGCCCTTCGCAAAGGCGCAGATGCAATGGGATTGGCCCTTCACTTAGATGGTGCCCGTATCTGGAATGCACATGTTGCAAGTGGAGTTTCCTTTAACGAATATGGAAAATACTTTGACACCATCAGCGTCTGCCTATCTAAAGGTTTAGGCGCTCCAATTGGTTCGGTAATGCTTTCAACTAAGGAGCGCGTTGCTAAGGCGCGCGTATGGCGCAAGCGCTATGGGGCAGGAATGCGACAAGTGGGATTGCTGGCAGCTGGTGCTCAC
>JBEGPY010000004.1:0-18736 GCA_041181205.1 Actinomycetota bacterium
GTGTGGGGATACTTGAGGCCTTTTTGCCTAGAAGAGTGGCAGTAGTTGCTACATCTTCTTGCTTTGTCGATTTAGCGTTCAAGCGTCAAACCTCTTTTCAGTGAATTGAGCGCGAGCCTACGCGCTACCTAGAACTGGAGCAACTGTGAAGTAGGGTGGCGCCATGGATTTATCACTGGAGGAGTCAAAGGATGTGAACGCCGTAGCAGGCGCGTTCTCTGTCCACCTCAATAACTTCGATGGTCCTTTTGACCTGCTCCTCCAACTCATCTCTCGTCACAAGATGGATATCACTGAGATCTCTCTGAGCCTGGTAACTGATGAATTCATAGCCTTTATCAGGGCCTTGGAGGCCTCAGGAGAGGGTTGGCGCTTGGATCAGGCCACTGAATTCCTAGTTGTGGCTGCAACCTTGTTAGATTTGAAAGCGGCAAGGCTATTGCCAAGTGGTGAGGTAGATGATGAGGAAGATCTAGCCCTGCTTGAAGCCCGCGACATTCTCTTTGCCCGTCTACTTCAGTACCGAGCTTTCAAAGAGATTGCGGCAACCTTTAGCGAGCGCATCACTACGGCCGATAAGTTCTTCCCGCGTGTTGTCGCTCTGGATCCGACGTTGAGCGCTCTGCTTCCTGAAGTACTGATCGGAGTGGGGCCACAACGCTTTGCCGCCATCGCCGAACGCGTGCTGACTCCTAAAGTTTCACCTGTTGTAAGTACGGCGCATCTCTACCAACAAATGGTCAGCGTTGCAGAAGAGTCTCGAGTAGTGATTGAGGCTTTGCGCAGATCTAAGTCGATGAGTTTTAGAAATTTAGTATCAGATGCAGAGAACGTTTTGGTGGTTGTCGCTCGCTTCCTGGCACTGCTCGATCTCTATCGCCAAGGGGTTTTGCGCTTTGACCAGGTAATAGCCCTGGGAGAGCTGCAGATCTCCTGGACCGGTTCAGATTCTGGTGAAGTAGAAGTAACTGATGAGTTTGATATACCCGTAGTTTTAGAGGATGACGAATCAACAGAAGGTAGTACGAATGTCTAATGTAGAAGTTGAGCGTTCTATCGAAGCGATCCTGATGGTCGTTGATGAGCCTGTTTCAGAGATCATTTTGGCCCAGGTTCTAGAGAAGAGCGTAGATGAGGTTGAAGTGGCCCTAGCCCACCTGGTCACTACCTATGATGATCGAGGTTTCTCCCTTCGTAAAATCAACGGGGGATGGCGCTTCTATAGCAACCCTGACTACAACACGGCCGTTGAAAAATTCGTCCTAGATGGACAGCAGTCTCGCTTAACCCAAGCTGCCCTTGAGACTCTCTCCGTTATTGCTTATCGCCAACCAGTCTCACGGGCCCGTGTTTCAGCTATTCGCGGGGTTAATGTCGAGGCAGTTATGAAGACCTTGGTGACTCGAGGTTTGGTAGAGGAGTCGGGTATTGAACATGAGAGTGGGGCGATCCTTTACAAGACCACCAGCTATTTTCTTGAGCGTTTAGGCCTTAACTCCCTTGAAGATCTTCCAGCCCTAGCTCCATACCTCCCAAATCTTGACGGGCTAGATGAAATCCTTGATTCGCTAACTGACTAACATCCGCGCTATCCTTCACCCCTGACTGTCGGGAGGATAGCCATGGGCCAGATGCGCCTTAATAAGATAATTGCAGATGCGGGTATTACCAGCCGCCGTGGTGCAGATGAGCTCATTGAATCTGGCCGAGTTTCCGTAGATGGATTAACGATTCGCGAGATGGGTTCTAAATTTGACCCTGAATTAGTTCAAGTCATGGTAGATGGTGAGACAATTACACGTTCTGTGTCTAAGTCTTATTTGGTACTTCATAAACCTAAAGGTGTTTTGTCTACCATGTATGACCCAGATGGCAGACCTTCACTGAGTGATTTCATTGATCTTAGAAAAGAGCGACTTTTCCACGTCGGGCGACTCGATAAAGACTCCGAGGGATTGATCCTTTTGACCAATGATGGGGATCTAACTTTCCGCGCTACGCACCCATCTTTTGGCCTGGAAAAGACCTACATCATCGAACACGAGGGAAAGCTGCCGACCGGAATCGATAAAATTCTGCTCAAAGGCATCGAATTAGAGGATGGAATGGGTCGAGTTTTGACCTATAAAGAGCTCTCGCCAACCTGGCTCGAAGTCTCGATTCACGAGGGCAGGTACCACATTATTCGCCGGCTCATGGAGGCAGTCGATGTTCAGGTCCTTCGACTGATCCGAACTCACTTCGGTCCGATCTCCCTGGGAGACACCCCAGAGGGGCGCTGGCGGAACCTGAATGAAGGAGAATTAACAAATCTACGTAACGTTTTAGGGCTTTGACGTCTTTACGCTAAATCGATAATAGGTTAAATACAGTTAAATCTGTTTATCGATAATCGTTTGGAGGAATAGCAATATATCGATATTCAATAGGTACAAGAGTGCCTCTTAGTGACGATAAATCGATAATAACAATTTGAGTTGTGAGGGAGTAGATCAGCAGGCCAAGTGGAAGAATTATCGTAAAATGGTTTTATCGATAAATACTTTTACTACCTTAGAAGCATTCAAAATCGAGCGAAAAAGTGACCGAGAAAGGTACCCTTATCCCATGTCGATCAGAGCTATACGAGGCGCCACTCAAGTGAGCGCAAATACCCCAGAGGCAATAGCCGCTGGGGTTAAAGAGCTGATCCAGGCGATTTTGGACGCCAACACCTTGAGACCAAGCGATGTTGTCTCGGTCTTTTTCACATCGACTCGAGATTTAACGGCAGCCTTCCCGGCAGCTGCGTGTCGGGAAATTGGTTTTGCCTCAGTGCCACTGATTGGCTCAGTCGAGGTTGATGTTCCAGGGGCCTTAGCGATGGTTATCCGAGCGATGTTGCACGTTGAGAGCGGCAAGAGCCATGAAGAGATCACTCATATCTATCTACATGGGGCAGTAGCCCTGCGCCGAGATATAGCTCAGTAATGGTTCACTCGGTTCGAATTGTGGGGGCTGGCCTTATCGGCACCTCCATCGGATTGGCACTTGCAGCCAAAAACATAGCTGTCGAAATGATTGATGTGGATAGCCGTAGTCAGGCTTTGGCACAGGATTTAACAGGGGCAATCACAATTTCCGAGCCGGAGCTAATTATTCTGGCGACGCCGCTCAGAGCCCTTTCCCAGGTCATAAACGAGCAGTATGCACTAAACCCAAGCTCAACGTTTATGGATGTTTGTAGTGTCAAAGTTGAACCTTTAGAAAAGGTTAAGGCTTCAGAGCTTCCTTTGAGGCAATTTGTAGGAACGCACCCAATGGCTGGCCGCGAAGTCGGGGGAGCAGAGTCTGCGCGAGCTGACCTATTTCTTTCTAGAAGCTGGATCATCACACCGGATGCTAAAACCGATCCTGAGGCAATATCCAAAGTGAAGTCGTTGGTTCAACTCCTTGGAGCCACCTGCGTCGAACTAGATGCGGCTTCTCATGATGCAGCCGTAGCCAGAGTTTCTCACCTGCCGCAGATCACCGCCACACTCTTGGCGGGCTCGCTTCATGGCGTTGCCCCTGAATGGCTAGATCTTGCTGGAGCTGGACTTCGCGACACCACGCGCATTGCGGCATCGGATGAGAATTTATGGAAAGAGATCATTAATTCGAATTCCCACGAAATCAAAGGATTACTGACGAAATTGCACAATGAGATTGGCGCAATGATTGATGCAGTTGATGATCAAGAAAAGATTGCAGCAATTATGCGCAAAGGTCGTGATGGACGAAATCTCATTCCAGGTAAACATGGCGGAAAAGCGCGTGAATACACATATGTTCCTATCGTTATTGACGACAAACCCGGTCAATTAGGAGCAATCTTTAATGAATGCGCCGCAATGTCAGTAAACGTTGAAGATTTAGTTATTGAACACTCACCAGGTCAACTCAATGCATTAATCACTTTGGCACTTTCTGCAGAAGATGCCGTTAAGTTATCAAATCATCTCTCATCGATCGGATGGAACGTTCATCCGGTTCGTAAATAGAAGTAGGCTCATCATATGGGCATAGTGGTAGCAATCGACGGCCCGAGTGGCGCAGGAAAGTCAAGTACATCTCAAGCAATTGCAATTCGTGCTGGTTGGAATTATCTAGATACAGGTGCGCTCTATCGCGCCGTAACCTGGGTTGCATTAGAAAACAATTGCATTGAAGCTGCAGAAATTCTCAAGGCGCTGAAGAGTGCACCGATTAGATTTGTTTCAGATCCCAATTTGCCAGATGTATTTGCAGGTGACACACAAATAACTCATGCAATCCGTGGAACATCGGTGACTGAAAATGTAAGTCGCATCAGTGCAATGCCGCAGATTCGCGAAGAACTCTTAGGAATACAGCGCAAGATTATTTCGCAGGCTCCACGTGGAATCGTTGTTGAAGGACGCGACATTGGAACGGTAGTAGTTCCAGATGCAGCCCTAAAGATCTATTTAACCGCTGATTTAGACGCCCGTGCATTTCGTCGCGAGAATGAGACAGATGATAAAAGCGTCGATGTTAAGACCTCACTAGAAAACCGTGACGCTATTGACTCTACTCGCACAGTTTCCCCTCTAGCCATGGCATTTGACGCCGTGGAGGTGGATTCAACCAATTTGGATCTTGATGAAACCGTTGAACGAATTTGGGAGTTACTTCGACAGCGCTCACTTCTTGGACTGCCTATCGTTGCAATATTAGGGCGCCCTAACGTGGGTAAATCAACTTTGATTAACCGCTTCTTGGGACGCAGAGAAGCAATTGTTGAAGACACACCTGGTGTTACACGCGATCGTATTCAATACGAATGTGAATGGGGTGGGCGTCGCTTCATCATTATGGACACCGGCGGTTGGGAAGCAAAACCTGACGGTATCTCAGTTCAGGTAAGTGCTGGCGCCGAGATCGCAATGCAGGAAGCTGATGTTTTGGCATTTGTTGTTGACGCGCAAGTCGGTGCATTAGATGAAGATGACATCTTGGTTCAGCATTTACGTAAGGCTAAGAAGCCTTTGATTTTGATTGGTAATAAAGTTGATGGTGAACGAGAAGAGTCTGAAGCACATGGTTTGTGGTCGTTGGGATTAGGTGAACCATATTTTGTTTCAGCGTTGCATGGCCGTGGTTCTGGAGATTTACTTGATCACATTGTTGCTGAGCTACCTGAAGTTGGGGGAGCACAAACACAAGATGGTTATCGCAAGGTTGCACTTATTGGTAGACCTAATGTTGGTAAGTCATCGCTACTCAATGCCTTAGCTGGTGAGAACAGATCTATCGTCGATGATGTCGCGGGAACTACAAGAGATCCTGTTGATGAGTTGATTGAATTCGGCGGATCGATCTGGAGGTTTATCGACACTGCGGGATTAAAAAAGCGTGCTAACCAAGCGTCGGGTACTGATTACTACGCATCTCTTCGAACACAGACAGCGCTTGAGCGCTGCGAGGTCGCAGTCGTCGTGCTGGATGCATCAGAGCCAATCACCGAGCAGGACTTGCGCGTAATCACGATGGTGGAAGAGGCTGGAAAAGCCATGGTAATCGTGATGAATAAGTGGGATTTAGTTGATGAGGATCGCCGTGATCAGTTAGACCGAGAGATTGATCGCCATCTCGACCAAGTGGAGTGGGCACAACGTGTAAACGTGGCTGCCAAAACTGGTTGGCACCGAGATCGCTTGGCCCCGGCACTTCGTACCGCCCTTGATAGTTGGGAAAAGCGTGTTCCAACAGCCAAGCTCAACTCATTCCTCGGCGCTCTAATCGGAGCAACGCCGCCTCCGGTTCGTGGAGGCAAACAACCAAAGGTCTACTACGCCACCCAAGCTGGAATCGCTCCACCGAAATTTGTAGTCTTTTCTAATGGCTGGATTGAGGCTTCATACCGTCGCTTTATTGAACGCAGATTGCGTGAGGAGTTCTCATTTCCTGGCACTCCAGTGCAAGTGGCAATCAGGGTTAAAGAGCGGGAGTAGAGAATGAATTCATCGCTGCTTTCCGTTCCTAATGCTTTAACCTTTCTACGATTTTTAGGTATCCCACTATTTGTTTATCTGACTCTATCTATTGAGGCAGATGGCTGGGCCATCGTGGTTTTAGCTATTGGGGGAGCCACTGATTACTTCGATGGCAAGTTAGCTAGAGCCTGGAATCAAACTTCTCGCTTTGGGGAGTTAGCAGATCCAGCAATTGATCGTCTATACATTGTGACGATCCTGATTGTCTTTTTGATTCGAGACATCGTTCCGGCTTGGATTATCATCTTACTCATTGCCCGCGACCTACTGCTAGGTGTAATAACTCTGATGATGAAATCGAAAGGATTAGCACCCTTTACCGTCACCTTTCTTGGCAAGGCTGCCACTTTCAACCTGATGTATGCCTTCCCATTTTTACTTTTAGCAAAAAGTGATACATCTCTCGGAACTATCGCCTTTGTTCTGGGATGGAGCTTTGCCATTTGGGGAATAGCCCTCTACATTGCGACAGGTATGAGTTACGGACGCGAAGGCTTTTCGCAGATGAGAGGAACACGTGTCGTTAATCCCTGAAGGTTTGCAGTACACAAAAGAGCATGAGTGGGTAAGTGCAACTGGAAATCTCTACACAATGGGAATCACTGACTTTGCCCAAGAAGCACTCGGTGACATCGTCTATGTTCAACTACCAAAAATTGGCGAAAGCTTAACTGCGGGCAGAGTCTGCGGGGAAATCGAATCTACAAAGTCAGTATCTGAGATTTTCGCAGCAGTTAGCGGCGTTGTCAGTGAAATTAACGGCGCACTTTCCCAAACTCCAGAGCTAGTCAACAGCGATCCATATGGCGCGGGCTGGTTGGTCAAGGTTGAGGTAGCAGGTACGCCTTCCGACCTCATGGACGCCGTCGGTTACGGCCAAATCACGGCTTGACCAAAGCCTCTCACCCCTTTAGTGTCAGCCTCAGGTTGACGGTGAAGGAGGAGAGATAAGTGAAGGCAGAACAAAGGCCCAGCGAACTCACCAGCACGTTGCACCTAGGTCTGCGCACGACCAGTGATTCATCAGCTGGAGCTCTTGATGAGTTTCTAGCCACTGTCCCAGCAGCAGATCGCAGCATTATCGAAGAAATCGCACAGTCTGCAGAAAAAGCGATGTTGATTATTAACCGTGGATCAAATCTCGGCTCTAGATTTTTGATTACCTCTGAAGGCGCAAGCATTGGTCGCTCATCTGGCAGTGATGTTTTCTTAGACGATATAACTGTCTCAAGGTCACATGCAAAGATTGAAAGTACCTCTTCAGGATTTTCTCTCAAAGACAGTGGTTCATTGAATGGCACTTACGTTAACAACTCTTCAGTAACAGAAATCGTTTTACATTCCGGAGATCAGATTCAAATTGGCAAGTTCCATCTGCTATTTGTCTCTGGCAGAAAATAATTAGGGGAGAATCACAATGGCAGTTCCAGCTCGCGCGTATCTGAGCATTGGTGAAGTACTAAACAGACTTCGTCCAGATTTTGCAGATATAACAATCTCTAAGATTCGCTTCCTTGAATCCGAAGGTTTAATTGAGCCGCAGCGAACACCATCGGGTTATCGCAAATTCACCACCTCTGATCTAGAACGTCTGCGCTATGTCCTACTTGCACAGCGCGATCAGTACTTACCTCTCAAAGTCATTAAAGATAATTTAGATGCCATTGATCGTGGCCTTGTTCCGGCGGCCACAGGGTCAGTTCCTGCACCCCGTCCCACTCTTGGTCTAGCAACGATTGATGGCGAGATGGCACCGAGCACCTTTGGCGAAGTCTCTGAGATGCGTCTATCTCGCGATGAGCTATTGAAGAACTCAGGGCTCAAAGAAGATCAACTTGTTGAATTAGAGGGCTATGGCCTGATCACCATTCGCGGTCGTCACTATGACGGAGATGCGTTAGCAATTGCTAAGGCCGTAACAGAGATGGCTGGCTTTGGAATTGAAGCGCGTCACTTGCGCTCATTTAAATCAGCAGCAGATCGCGAGATCGGTTTAATTGAACAGGTAATCACACCGCTCACTCGCCAGAAGGGTGCTGACTCAAAGGCCCGTGCGCAAGAGGTGCAAAAAGAGATCGCATCACTTTCAATTCGTCTTCACGCAGCCCTTGTTCGCGGCGGACTTCATCGCCTTCGTTCATAACCAATGATGATTTCTATGGAGGTCATCGGCGTTCGAGTCGAAATGCCTTCAAATCAACCCATCGTCTTACTTAAAGAGATTGATGGGACACGATTCCTGCCTATCTGGGTTGGGGCTGTTGAGGCAACAGCTATCGCTTTTGCTCAGCAAGGCGTTCAGCCGCCGCGCCCATTAACTCATGATTTAACTCAAAACATTGTTGAAGCACTCGATGCCACATTAACCGCGATCCACGTAACCCACATAGATGAGGGCGTCTTTTATGCCAACCTCATAGTCAGAGATAACGCAGACATCACCCACACCATCTCTGCCAGACCCTCAGATGCCATTGCTTTGGCGCTGCGGGCAGCGGCCAATATTTTGGCTAGCTCCGAGCTACTCGATGAAATAGGAATCGAGATCCCAGCCGAGGCAGGACCAGGGGATGAGAACCAGGAAGTTGAGCGCTTTAGAGAGTTTTTAGAGCAGATTAACCCTGAGGATTTTGCGGGCTAGGGCCCTAAACCCTCAATCTCTAGTAGAGGTTTCGACCGTGTCGGTGATTGAATGGCGAGCCTGGCTGCCCTAGATTTACATCACTCCCCAAGAGAAACGAGTTTCCCCGTGACTTCCCATGAATTAGAAATTGGCTACCGCGGCGCTACTGCATGCTCTGCCGCCGGTATCACATACCGCCAGTTAGATTATTGGGCACGCACAGGTTTAGTTGAACCAAGCATTAGAACGGCAAGTGGTTCAGGAACTCAACGCCTGTATGGGTTTAGAGACATTCTCGTATTAAAAATTGTTAAGCGCTTATTAGATGCCGGCGTATCACTTCAAAACATTCGTACCGCTGTTGATCATCTTCGCAGCAGGGGAGTAACCGAGCTCGAGAGCATGACATTGATGAGTGATGGTGCATCTATCTATGAGTGCGCAAGTGCTGATGAAATCATTGACTTGCTGGCCGGTGGGCAAGGTGTTTTTGGTATAGCAGTGGGAAAGGTGTGGCATGAGGTGGAGGGTTCACTCTCGCTGTTGCAGGGTGAAATCACCGGCCAAAGCGTAGGTGTCGCATCTAACGACGAGCTCTCGCTACGTCGAAAGAGCAAAGGCGCTTAAAAGGACTTATTCTTACCCCGTTCGGGCCGCTCAGAGCCCCTTTGTATGAGTAGGGGTAGATAGTCCATGGTTGATTACGACGCGTTTTCACGTCGACACATAGGTCCTTCTGAGGATCAAGCACAAACCATGTTAATGGAACTTGGTTATTCATCGATGGCAGATTTCATTGCAGATGTTGTTCCACAAAATATTGCAATCACCCAAAAGTTAAGTCAAAGCTTACCTACGCCTCTGAATGAAGTCGATGTTATTGCAGAACTTCGCGCACTTGCAGATAAGAATGATGTTTATCGCAGCGCTATTGGTACTGGCTATTACGGGACAATTACTCCACCAGTAATTATGCGAAACGTTTTAGAAAACCCAGCGTGGTATACCGCTTACACGCCGTATCAAGCAGAGATTTCCCAGGGGCGATTAGAAGCTCTATTTGCTTTTCAAACCGTGGTCTGTGATTTAACAGCCCTATCTATTTCAAATGCATCAATGCTGGATGAAAGCACAGCAGCAGCCGAGGCTATGACGCTAGCCCGTCGCGTTTATAAGGGTAGTGATGATGCTGTATTTCTGATCGATATCAACGTTCATCCACAAACTATCGCAGTTGTGCAAACGCGAGCTAAACCGCAGGGCATAAGGGTTAAAATAGTTGATCTTTCAAAGTCGCCGTCGGATCCTGAAGTCTTCGGGGCACTCGTTCAATACCCAAATACGCAGGGTGAGATTATTGATTACAGCGGGCTCGCAACTTGGGTTCATGCAAAAGAGGGTTTACTCATTGCAGCCACAGATTTACTTGCACTGTCACTCTTAAAAGCACCAGGGGAGTGGGGCGCAGACATTGCCGTTGGTTCGGCCCAGCGCTTTGGAGTTCCGATGGGCTTTGGTGGACCACACGCAGGTTTCATGTCGGTTCGCGAAGGTTTAGAGCGATCTTTGCCGGGACGTTTAATCGGGCAGAGTGTTGATTCCCATGGAAATCCGGCATTTCGTTTAGCGCTACAAACTCGTGAGCAACATATCCGCCGGGATAAAGCCACCAGCAATATTTGCACCGCTCAAGTTCTCTTGGCAGTGATGAGTGCCTTCTATGCGATGTGGCACGGACCAGCAGGGTTAAAGATTATTGCATCCCGTGTAAACAGACAGACACAAGAGTTAGCAAAGTCTGTTGCATCATCTGGACACAAGGTTATTCATACAAACTACTTTGACACTTTACTCATCGAAGTCAAGGATGCATCGGAACTGCACAAAAAGGCCGAAGCGAGAAAAATTAATCTGAAAATAGTTGATGGCACACATGTGGGTGTTTCACTCGATGAAACAACAGATGCAAAAATGCTCGTAGATCTCTGTGAAGTATTTGGTGGTGGGGCAGTAGGGGTTGATGGTAAATCTATTCCTGATTTTGCAACCCGTACAACTACATATTTGCGCCACCCAATCTTTAACACCATGCGCTCTGAAACATCGATGCTGCGCTATCTGCGCACACTCTCTGATCGTGATTTAGCACTCGATCGCACCATGATTCCATTGGGTTCTTGCACAATGAAGCTCAACGCCACAACTGAGATGGAAGCTGTGTCATGGCCTGAGTTTTCTTCCTTGCATCCATTTGCACCAGCAAAACAAAATAAAGGTTCAAGAGAATTGATAGCGCAACTTTCAGATTGGTTAGTAAAGATCACTGGCTATGACGCAGTCTCCTTGCAACCAAATGCCGGAAGCCAGGGGGAGTTTGCTGGTCTTTTAGCTATTCGCAACTACCACGATTCTCGCGGAGATCAAGGACGCACTATTTGTTTGATTCCATCATCTGCTCACGGCACGAATGCAGCAAGTGCAGTCATGGCTGGAATGCGGGTAGTTGTCATCGAGTGTGATGAACATGGAAATGTAAGCATTGAGGATATAAAGGCAAAGATCACGCAATATTCCTCAACTCTGGCAGCCATCATGGTCACATATCCATCCACGCATGGAGTTTTTGAGTCTGCGATTACCGAACTATGCGGACTTGTCCATGATGCGGGTGGCCAGGTTTACGTTGATGGTGCAAACTTGAATGCATTAGTAGGTTTAGCTCAACCAGGAAAATTTGGCGCAGATGTTTCGCATTTGAATCTACATAAGACTTTTTGTATTCCACACGGAGGCGGGGGACCAGGTGTTGGGCCGGTTATTTGCCGTGCTCACTTAGCTCCTTTTCTACCTAATCATCCGATGGATGAATTAGCAGGGCCTGCAACTGGACCGGGACCAATTAGTGGTGCGCCATTTGGTTCTGCCAGTATTTTGCCTATTTCATGGGCATACATCCGCATGATGGGTGGGGAAGGACTCACTCTGGCAACATCTATCGCGATTTTGTCTGCTAACTACATGGCAGCAAAGTTGAATCCAATGTTCCCAGTTCTTTATACAGGCGAACACGGACGTGTTGCTCATGAATGCATTTTGGATTTGAGAGAGATCACCAAGATAAGTGGCGTAACAGTGGATGACATTGCCAAGCGCTTAATGGACTACGGATTCCACGCACCAACAATGAGTTTTCCTGTCGCTGGAACTTTTATGATTGAGCCAACCGAGAGTGAAGATATCGCCGAAATCGATCGCTTTATAGATGCAATGACTGCTATCCACGATGAAATCACCGAGATTATGGATGGCAAGATTTCAGTGGAGGAGTCGGCTTTGCGTCAAGCTCCACACACCATAGAAAGTGTTGTGGCAGGTGATTGGGATCGCTCGTACTCACGCGAAAAGGGCGGGCTTCCGTCAGCGCGCAGTGGTCTTGTAAGCGGTGAAATCATTGGATTGAGGGGTAAATATTGGCCACCGGTCGGCCGCGTCGATGGCGCGCACGGGGATAGGAACCTGATTTGCTCCTGTCCACCCATATCCGAGTTCGCATAACTTTACATAATGTAACTTATCGGCGGTATATATACGCTCGGCGGGCAACAATCAACAGCCAGATCAACGTGATTACTAAGGCCCAATCCCCATATCTATCCCTTGGCGATGTGCTTGAAATTAGCCCAACCTGCGCATAGAGATGCTCTGCAGTTCCCATATCGCTCTTTTGTATGACTTTCCCGTTGTAATCAATAACTGCTGAATATCCCGTTGTCGAGACTGAAAGAATATTTCGTGAATGCTCTATAGCTCTAATTCGAGTTATTTGCAGCTGTTGGGCACTTTCTGCTGAGTCTCCAAAGGTCGCACTATTGGTTTGCACAGCTAAAAGATTTGATGACTTTGCAGCCGTTTCAAGGATTTGATCATCAAGTAATTCATAACAGATAACTGGTGCAATTTTTGCTCCATTTATTGTAAATATTGTCGACTCATTTCCTGGTGAAAAGTCGCGTACATCATCAACTAATGGTGAGATTTTTGATGCTAATGCGCGTAATGGGATATATTCACCAAAAGGTGTCAAATGTTGCTTTACATAGACATTCTGCTTCTCTTTTGTCCATAATATTGAGGTATTGAGAACTTCCTTATCCCTATTAACAATGGCACCGAGTATAAGTGGAACCGTAAAAGTATTGAGCGTCTCAAAGACCTCCGGGTTTCGAAAAGGATCAACATCTACCGAGTTCTCTGGCCAGAGAATGACATCGATATTTCTATTCTCTTTTAATGCAATCTCTGTTTCTTTCACGTGATTGAAGAAAACTTCTGTTGCTCTAGAGTTAAAATCCAATCCCAATTTCGGTACATTTCCCTGAATCATTAATGCTTGTATTGATTGATTCATCTGAACATTAATAGGAAAAAAAACTATGAGAATTGGGAGTAATATAGAAATTCTCAATTGTTTTTGTGATAAATAGAAAAGAAAAAGCCCAATCAACACTGTAATGGCAGAAAGCGCCACCGCTCCCCCATAAGCTGCGATCTTGGCATATGGAGCATCGGCCTGTGAGTAAGCGATTCTGGCCCAACCAAAACCTTGAAAAGGAAAATGGCTACGGATCTCTTCTAAAACAATAAATATAAGTGGGAAGCAGGATATTCCTAGGCGTTTGACCGCTATGAGTGGAAGATAGAAAAGAGTTAATCCAGTGGCCAGGATGATCCACGGCAGAGAGCCCACATAAATGCTGGTCCAATGCAATAAGACGAGATTAAATGTGAGCGCAAAGGCAAGAACACTCAGGAATCTTCGTTCACTTCTTGATAGTGCATACATCTCTAATGCAATGGCAATTGGTGCCAACCACCACAATGCAATCGGTTCAAAAGCTGCGCTAAGAAGTAGTCCGCTGAGGGCGGATAGAAGAAGGTTTACCACCCCAGAGCACTGATTAAACGATCAACGCTGGCGCCTAATCCATAGCGTTCCTTGAATTGATAAATCTCAGATAGATCTTGTGGCGCTTTTGGCATTGATAAATCTATTTGAGGAAGAGGTGCATTACGGGCCACTTGGACAACTGTTGGTGCAATCCTTAGATAATCAGAGCCAGCGATGATCTTTTTAGCTAAAGCTGGTGGAAGAGAATCATGGGCTGCGTGTGCACCCGCTAATGCGTCATCGACATTCTCAAAAGCGTTTGCAATTAACGCTGCTCCTTTCTCGCCAATGCCTCGAACCCCTGGCAACCCATCAGATGGATCTCCGCGAAACATTGCAAAGAGTGCGTAACGATCTCCAGGAATCCCATACTTATTCGCAACGTATGCATAATCAACTAAATCATGCTGTGAAATTCCTTTAGCTAAATAGACAACTTTGATATCACGCTTGTCATCAACCATTTGAAATAGATCTCTATCTCCTGTAACAATTCGAATCGGGCCCTTTTCAGCTTCAGCATACGTTGCCATAACGTCATCAGCTTCATAGTCATCAACGCCCACTACTGGGATCCCAAAGAGATCTAACAGGTCCAAGAGAATAGGAATTTGTGGCGTCAGGGTCTCTGGCTCCTCTTCTTCGTCGCCCTCTCCCTCTAATCTATTTGCTTTGTAATCCGGGAAAAGTTCCACTCTCCAACTCGGACGCCAATCCCCATCCAGGCATGCAACCAACCGATTTGGTTTATAAACAGATAGCAGCCTTGAAGTCATATCCACATAACCACGAATCGCATTTACTGGTGTTCCATCAGGTGCTGTGAGCGTGTCAGGCATTCCGTAGTAGGCGCGATACCAAAGCGATGCGCTATCAAGAAGCATTAATGTCATAAATCCCCCATAAGGAATGCAACTACTCCCCTGTCGATGCGCTTAACGGCATCTTTGCATACTGGACGAAGCTTTTCACTTGCGCCAGCGATTTGATTAAGCAGATCAGATAACTGCTTAGTTGAGCGCACGAAATCTCCAACTGACATATCAGTTCCTTTGAGAACGTTTTGCAGTGAGTTGCCATTTGCCCAACGATAGGAAACCCAACAGAAACCAGCATCGGGTTGGCGCTGTGTCTTAACCCCATACTCGGTTTCAAGCTCCTCTAACTCAGCCCATATAGAAATAACATCAGCAAGGGCCTTTGAGACGCGTGGACTCGGCATTTTAGGAGCAACATTGTCAGCATTTCGGGATTCAAAAATCATTGTGGAAACAACCGAGAGGAGTTCAGGAGCGTTAAGGTCATCTAAGACTCCGCGCCGTATTGCTTCAGTTAAAAGCAGATCAGATTCAGCATAGATCTTTGTGAGTATCTTGCCTTGAGTAGTTGGCTTCTCTCCCTCTATATAGTCAAGGTGAGTTAGTACCTGGCATATTTGATCAAATGTTTTCGCAATAACGTGTGTGCGACTTTGAACACGTGCGTGAAGACCCTCATTCTCACGGTTAAGTCGTGCGGCTTTTTCAGCAAAGCGTGAGTGATCCTCGCGTTGAGCACAAGCATGGCAGCTGTGATTGCGCAATCCCTTTCGCAAATCAGAGAGGTCACCTTCTAAACGTGCACGTTGTCTGTTATCAAAACTCTTTTTGTGATCTCGCTTAGAGAGAAGAGTCTCTACCTCTTTGATTTCACGACGAATTCCAGCGTATTCTAGAAAATCTCCTAAGTGGCATACAGCTTGTGAAAGTAGTTCTTCAATCGCACTTTCATTCTTGGCGATTTGCCTGGATAAACCAACTACTGCGCGATCTGCCTGAAACTGTGCAAAGGAAGATTCTAGAGAATGCCTAGCGCGTTCACGACCAAATCTTGAAATAAGATTAATCGACATGTTGTATGTTGGTGCAAAAGAAGAACGCAAAGGATATGTTCGCGTGGAAGCCAAACCAGCAGCTGACGCCGAATCAACAGTTGGCGACCACTGAATGACGGCATTACCTTCAATATCAATTCCGCGGCGACCTGCACGTCCTGTGAGCTGTGTGTACTCCCCTGGAGTGATTGGCACGTGAGATTCGCCGTTGTATTTGATCAACTTTTCCAAGACAACAGTTCGAGCCGGCATATTGATTCCAAGTGCCAGAGTCTCTGTGGCAAAAACTGCTTTGATGAGACCTTTTTGGAAAAGCTCTTCAACAGCAGATTTAAAACTTGGTAAGAGCCCAGCATGGTGAGCTGCAATTCCACGTTCTAGCGCAGTGAGCCAATCATCAAAACCTAAAACTTCTAAATCTTCTTCAGCAATGTTTTGAGTGTATTTGAGAGCTGTTGCACGGATCTCTTCACGTTCTTGTGTGGAAGTTAAACGTAATCCCGCGTGCAGGCATTGTTTAACAGCTGCATCGCAGCCCACTCGGGAGAAGATGAAAGTGATGGCAGGCAATAAATTTTGATTAGCAAGCTTTTCGATAATGTCGGCTCGAGATAAGCGATCTTGAGCTTCATTAAATCTTCCTCGTCGATTTCTGCTCAAAGATGCTTTGCGCACAGCTTCACGCTCTCGTTGCAAGATCTCGGGGTTTATCTGTCCCGGCTTTTCAAAAAGATCCAGAAGTCGATTCCCGATGAGAACATGCTGATAGAGCGGTATGGGGCGAATTTCACTGACGATGACTTGGGTATTGCCTCGGACCTCAGCCAACCATTCACCAAACTCTTCTGCATTTGAAACTGTTGCTGATAGTGAAATCACTTGAACACTCTCCATTAAGTGAATCAGGACTTCTTCCCAAACGGCGCCGCGGAATTTGTCAGCCAAATAGTGGACTTCATCCATCACGACATAACCCAAGTTAGTTAAAGTATTGGAACCGGCATAGAGCATGTTGCGCAAAACCTCAGTAGTCATAACTAATACATCTGCTTCACCATTAATACTCGTGTCTCCAGTGAGCAGACCGACTCGATCTTCACCAAACATTGCAACAAACTCGGAGTACTTCTGATTTGAAAGAGCTTTAATTGGTGTGGTGTAGAAACACTTTTTACCAGATTTAAGAGCTAAGTGGGCGGCAAATTCACCGACAACTGTCTTTCCAGCACCAGTTGGGGCGGCGACTAGAACACCACTCCCCTCTTCAACCGCGTGACAAGCAGCAACCTGAAAGGGATCAAACTCGAAATCAAAACTCTGAACAAAAGCCGTAGTTTCTTTATACTGATTGCGAACTTTAGCGGCGGCAAATTTCTCTGCTGGGGTCGTCATGGCATCCACGTCATGAGAGCACCTGGCATACATTGAGCGCTAATAGGTAGTTGACCTATTCGTTCACCATCAGCATATGCCACTGCATCGGCTGTGATTTTCACACTCTTACTACGAACGATTTCAACTGCTGGATGAGTGATGTGCGTTCCTTTGAAAACCCTTGGAAAAACCTTTATAAACTCCAATTTGGAAACTGGATGCAAAACCATGACATCGAAATAGCCATCGGCTATATCGGATTGCGGACAAACTAACATCCCTCCCCCATAAGAGCGACCATTAGCAACAGCAATAAGCATCGCCTGTGTAGATATGGTTCGGTCATCTAAAACAATTTCATAATGACGCGGGGCAAATCTAGGCAGTTCTATCGCTATAGCTACGTTGTATTTATTTGGCCCCTTTGGCCATGACATCGAGTTCGCTCTTTCATTTACAATCGCATCAAATCCACTCGATAAAACCGCTCCAAACCACTCTCCGTTTACTAATCCCAGGTCTACAGAACGCGGTTTCTTAGACAAGACTGCTTCAAGAATCGCATCAACTTCATCGGGTGACCAACCCAAAGTTCGAACGAAATCATTTCCTGTACCTGCAGGAATCACAGCTAATGGCACTTGTGCTGGAGTAATTTTCTGTAGAACTAGATGAAGTAGCCCATCTCCACCCACTGCGAAAACACCACTGCAATCTGGATTGCGATCAAGGAATCTTTGCAGCAAATCTGCCTGGTCTATGCCGTTGCGTCCAATGATGATTTCATATTGAATCCCTCGGCTATTGAGATAACCGGCAACCTGGGTTCCGATTCGAGCGCCTTTGCCTTGCCCAGAAACTGGATTGATAACTAAGGCCCACATAGGAAGACCCTATCGGCTATTCCTGAATGGGTGTTGGTGCGTCAATCGCAGAACCACCCGTTTCGACGGACACAGCTTTCTTATCTCGTCGCCGATCGACCAGCAGCGCTAATAATCCAGCTATAAAGTAGAAGAGGATCAAGGGTCCAGATAAGAGAATCATGCTCAAAGGATCTGCTGTCGGTGAAAGTGCTGCAACAAAGAAGAAAATTGTGAAGATCCAAATTCTCCATGGTTTCAAAATTGTCTTACCGCGAAGAAATCCAATTAAATTAAATGTAAGAAGGAAGATTGGTAGTTCGAAAGCAAGTCCAACAAATAGAATGACTCTGAGAACGAAGTCTAAGTAATCGTCAAATCTAACCAAGTTACTAATAGAGCCAGGAGTGAATCCAAAGAGGGCTTTGATTGCAACTGGAAGAATCAAATAACCAAGAGTGGCACCCATAGCAAAAAATGGAGTTGCCGCTGCAACGAATAGAACACTCGTACGTTTTTCTTTTCTATGGAGCGCGGGGGCGATAAAGGCCCAAAGTTGGTAGAGCCAAAATGGAGCTGAGACAATAATCCCTGTTAGTAGAGCGACTTTGATCTGTAAATCGAGTGGACCAAGAACACCGCTGATGTATAGAGCACCACAACTAGCTGCACCAGACTGCTGGGCAACTTTTAAGTCGCACACTGGTTTAGCTAAGGTGACAATGATTGAATCGTAGAAATACCACCCTCCACCAAATGCAACCAACACTGCAATCGCAGAACGAAGAACTCGCTTTCGAAATTCGCGTAAATGGTCTAGAAGGGGCATCCGTGCTTCGTTAACAGATGCCATTTATCTACTTCTCGGTTTTGCCGTCTTCTTCGATCACACCGTCATCAGCTTTCATTTCCTTCATTTCACTCTTGAAAATGCGCATAGAGCGACCAAGTGAGCGGGCTGAATCCGGCAAACGCTTCGCGCCGAACAAAACAAGTACAACAATGAGAAGGATGACGATC
>JBEGPY010000005.1:0-17512 GCA_041181205.1 Actinomycetota bacterium
GGCGCTGGCGGGTTCGGCGGGCACATACCCGCACGGGCTGATCGATCCGATCGACCAGCTGTCGGATCTGGCGCTGGAGCGAGGCATCAACCTGCATGTTGATGGCTGCCTCGGAGGTTTCATCCTGGCATGGGGTCAAGACCTCGGCTGGGGTGATTACTCTGGAGTTACTATTGATGGTAACGGTGTCTTTCATGGATCAGTCATAAATGTAAATTTACATTCGCCATCGCTCACATTCGACTGCACCGAGTGCAGTGTAATCACTGATTGGCGTCCAGTCAGTGTACGTAATGGAGGTGGCGGAGGGAGTTCCGGTTCTCCTGTCGTAGTGTCAGCACCAGCACCAGTAGCAACCAAGCTTATCAAAGACCTAAAACCATGATCACCTTCGACAACACCTTCGCCCGCACGCTGGAAGGGTTCTTTCTCGACTGGCCGCCAGCGCCCGCCAGCGCACCCGCGCTGGTCTTTTTTAATGCGGAATTGGCGAACGACCTCGGGTTGAAACTTGATGAGCGCGATCCCGATCAGCTCACGGCGCTCTTTTCCGGGCAACGCCTACCGGACACCGCTCGACCGATTGCGCAGGTGTATGCGGGGCATCAGTTCGGAGGCTTCTCACCCCGCTTGGGTGATGGCCGCGCCTTACTGCTTGGTGAAGTGGTCAGCCCTGCCGGGCAGCGCTTCGACATTGCGTTCAAGGGATCGGGGCGCACGCCTTACTCGAGAGGCGGCGACGGCAAAGCAGCGCTCGGGCCAATGCTGCGCGAAGTCCTGGTCAGCGAGGGGCTGCATGCCCTCGGCATCCCCACGACGCGATCACTTGCGGTCGTCTCGACGGGTGATGACGTCTTTCGCGATCATGCACTCCCCGGGGCGATTCTGACTCGAGTGGCCTCGAGTCATTTGAGGGTGGGCACCTTCCAGTATTTCGCGGCACGAGGGGAGCACGAACGGGTACGGCAACTTTTTGACTATGCCCTGGCGCGCCACGACCCCGAGCTCGCGGGCCAACCCAACGCTGCGCGAGCGTGGTTCGAAGCTGTTGCCCGACGGCAAGCTCGACTGATCTCACAGTGGATGAACGTTGGCTTTATTCATGGCGTCATGAATACAGACAATATGACGATCTCTGGCGAAACGATCGACTATGGCCCCTGCGCTTTCATGGAGGCCTACGATCCTCGCGCCTGCTTTAGTTCGATCGATCATCAGGGCCGATACGCCTACGCCAATCAGCCGGGCATCGCCCGATGGAATCTGGCGCGTTTGGCCGAAGCCGTGCTCCCGTTACTGCACGAAGACACTGACCAAGCGGTGGAGTTAGCGACCGAAGTCCTTGATCAGTTTCCGCAGTGGGTCGAAGAAGCGTTGTTGGAAGGCCAGCGAGCCAAGCTCGGGCTGGCGCCCGCATGCCGAGCAGGTAGGACAGACCGGCACAAAAGTCGCACCTGATCTCTACATCGCCGCCGGAATATCAGGTGCTATGCAACATATCGCTGGAATGAAGAACAGTAAAACAATCGTAGTTATTAATACAGATCCAGAGGCTCCAATTCTAGGCTATGCAGATTACGCAATTATTGGTGATTTGCACCAAGTAATACCTGCGCTCACTAGCGCAATTCGCCAAGCCAAGGGATAAAAATGTCAGATATCGAAATTGCACAAGCTGCAACGATGAAGCCAGTCACCGAAATCGGTGCCAGCTTAGGAATTGATGCAGATAACTTAGAGGCTTATGGAAAGTACAAAGCTAAAGTCAATTTAAAATATCTGACATCTTTGCCTAAGCGGGAAAACTCAAAGCTAATTTTAGTAACTGCTATAAGCCCGACACCTGCAGGTGAAGGAAAGACAACAACAACTGTTGGTCTGGGTGATGCACTTCGCCATATTGGCAAAAATGCAATGATTGCACTTCGTGAGCCATCTCTAGGTCCAGTTTTTGGAATGAAAGGTGGAGCAGCTGGTGGGGGCTATGCCCAGGTAGTTCCCATGGAAGATATCAATCTTCACTTCACCGGAGATTTCAACGCTATAGCACTTGCAAATAACTTACTTGCTGCTCTTCTAGATAACCACATCCACCATGGAAATGAACTCAACATCGATGTTCGTCGCATTGTATGGAAGCGCGTTGTTGATATGAATGATCGTGCATTACGCGAAATCATTGCATCCCTTGGTGGTGTTGGTAATGGTTATCCACGCAGTGATGGTTTCGACATCGTTGTTGCCTCTGAAATCATGGCAATTTTCTGCCTTGCCACATCTATTGAAGATCTAAAAGAGAAGATTGGCAAAATTGTTGTTGCTTACACTAAGGACAAGAAGCCAGTTCTTGCAAGTGACCTAAAAGCTCAAGGCGCTATGACGGTAATCTTAAAAGATGCTTTCCAGCCAAACTTAGTTCAGACTCTTGAGAACACTCCAGCCTTTATTCACGGTGGGCCATTTGCCAATATCGCCCATGGTTGCAACTCTGTGGTAGCTACAACTTCTGCAATGAAGTTGGCAGATTATGTTGTTACAGAAGCTGGCTTTGGTGCAGATCTTGGAGCTGAAAAGTTCATTGATATTAAATGCCGCAAAACAGGTTTACGCCCATCTGCATGTGTATTAGTTGCAACCATTCGTGCGATTAAATACCACGGTGGCGCTGACCTAAAGACAATTACAGAGGAGAACTTGCCGGCCTTAGAAGCTGGCCTTGTTAACCTTGAGCGACATATCAATAACATCACCGAGGTTTACAACCTTCCCCTAGTTGTTTCTATCAATAACTTCACAAGTGATACTAAGGCTGAAGTTGAACTACTTCGTGCTCGAGTTGAAAAGCTTGGCGTGACGATTGTGCTTGCAACTCACTGGGCTGATGGTGGTAAGGGTGCAGCTGATCTAGCACATGCTGTTGTTGAACTATGCGAGAAGCCACAAGCTATGACTTTTGTATATGAAGACAGCGCAACTTTGTGGGAGAAAATCAACGCAGTTGCCACAAAGATTTATGGCGCAAAAGATGTAACTGCTGATGCCAAGGTGCAGGCAAAGCTCAAGGAGTTTGAGGCATCTGGCTATGGAAACTTCCCAATTTGTGTGGCAAAAACTCAGTATTCCTTCTCAACTGATGCAGCTCTACGTGGTGCACCAAGTGGCCACACCATCAATGTTCGCGAAGTAAAGCTCTCAGCGGGTGCTGAATTCATCGTGATGATCTGCGGAGAAATCATGACAATGCCAGGGTTGCCTAAGGTGCCCTCTGCAGAACGCATTGATTATGTAGATGGAAAGGTAGTTGGCCTTTTCTAATGAAGTATTCGACTTGGTCATAAGATGTGGCTTTAGTTGCTAAGTAATTCCTTCACTTGCTGGGCTAGTTGACCATAACCAACGTTTTGAATCTCTAGAGGCAAACCAATACTTGCAGCAGCTTGAGTAGCTAGCTCTTCTAACTCTGTACTAGGAACTTGGGCTAACCAGATAACGCGTGAATAGTTCTTAAAGTAGTCATCGCGCAGCTCAGGTCGCTTATCTAAACCAAGCTCAACCATGACACTTCGATGAAAGGATTTAGCGAGAAAATCAGTTAAGAAATATGTTCCAGCATCAGATTCCATGATCTCTTCTATCTTCTTTGCCCCTGCAAAAATGTCATAGCAATGATTTCCACCTAATCGCTTCACACCGTGCTTTGTAATGACAGTATCGAGTGCGCCATACGTTCCGCAATCGGCATATGCCACAGCGCACTTTTCATGCTTATCTTTAATCTCAATGAGTAATGCATCTACTTCACCAGCAATCTTTTCTGGGCGATTATGAAGCAGGGGTGGAAGGGGGTAGATGGTGATGTCGAGTGATTCTGTGGCTGCGATATCAGCAATATGGGTTGCAAGTGCCCCGCAGGCAACTACGCCAATGCTCATGCAGGGAAAGCTAGGCGCTCAACGAACTTATCGTTGAAATCTTCGCGATCAGATAATTCGATGTAGTCGATCTCTTCAAGTAGAGCTTGGGCGCCATTGCGCTCTTGGGCCGATAGCAAAACCATTTTGGCGCCTTCTCCAGCAACGTTACCTGCCGACATAATGCGCATCACTGAAAGCTTTGGCACTAAGCCAATCTTGACCGCAGATGAAGGGGAGAGGTAAGAACCAAAAGAGCCAGCAAGGAGAACTTGCTGGATTTCAGATTCCTTCACACCAAACTCTTCTAATAGAAGCGCCCAACCTGTGGCAATAGCCGCCTTTGCAAATTGAAGTTCACGAACATCGCGCTGAGTCAAAAAGACGCAATCAGATAGATCGCCCACTTCTTTGCTCCATGTTAGAACAAAGACGCGCTCACCTTCACGTGTAACGAGTCGACTAGCTAGCTTTGGCGAAATAGTTAGCGCAGCCTCATCAGTAACAAACTTACCTGAGTGATCAAGTAAGCCCACTTGAACTAGAGATGCACATGCATCAACTAAACCTGAACCACAGATACCAACTGCAGGAGTGTCATCAATAGTTCCAATTTCAAGTTCACCATCAACAACTTTGATAGTTTCAATCGCACCAGATGCTGCTCTCACACCACATTTAATACTGGCAGCTTCAAAGGCTGGACCAGCAGGAGCAGCGGTTGCAAGAATCTTGTCGCCATCCCCTAAAACAATTTCACAGTTTGTGCCAACATCGATAAATAAGCGCAATCGCTTATCGCGATCCATTCCTGAGGCAAGGGCCCCTGCAATAATGTCTCCACCAACGTATGCACCAAGTGAAGGCAAAATAACTGCCTTAGCAAGTGGATGAACTGCAATTCCTATCTCTTTCACAGAAATGTTTGGATAACTTGCGCTAGCCATAATAAATGGGGCAACTCCTAGAGGTTCTGGATCAATGCCAAGGAGAAGCTGCGTCATCGTGGCATTTCCAGCAATAGCTAATTCATAAACATGGTGGGGATTAACATCGGCTTCAACACAGACCTCTTGCGTCAGCTGATTAAGGGTTTCTTGAGCTAATCCACTGAGTTTTGCCAGAGCATTAGGATCCAGCATTGTTGCACTGATGCGTGTGATGACATCTGCGCCAAAAGGCTGCTGCTTATTGAGCATTGATTTAACGGCCACCGGCGTTCCAGTATTGAGATCAAGCAAAGTTGCAACAACTGTTGTTGTGCCAAGGTCATAGGCGATTCCATAGCGGACTGCAGTTGTATCACCGGCTTCAATACCTAGAAAATCTTGATCGGCAAAAACTGCAGTTACTTTGTAATTAGATGCACGCAAGATACGGGGAAGCTCTCGCATCGAAGCAAGGCTAGCCGTGCCCTCAATATCATCAACTGCATCAAATATGCGCACAATGTCAGTGCGCTGATCAGAAAGTGATGGCTCTTCCAATTCGATGTAACGCTTTTGCACCGCTGGACGCAAAATAACTTGGCGGCCCACGCCCACAGTTGCAGCTTTAGGACGAGTAGTAAGTGCTGGAACATCTACTGAAATATCTTTAGCTGTGCGCACTAAACAAGCAAGGCGCCAGCCATCTTTGATTTCAGTGGCAGTAAAGGCACGAAAATCCAACTTTGATGGTTCGACTTCGCCATCAGTTACTTTGATGCGACATTTCTTGCATGTGCCATAGCCACCACATGTTGAATCAATTGCAATTCCATTCCAAGAAGCGGCATCAAATGCACTTACACCAGTTGGAACGGTAATTATTTTTTGAGAACCGATAGATCCATCTTTTTCTAGCGATGTAAAGGCAAGCTTTACTCGCCCAGTACCGTCATGCGTTGGTATGAGAGATGGGTCTAACTCTTTTTTACTGATAATTAGTTCCCTTCAGCGGCAGCTTTTGCTGCCTCCATTGCGCGATAGCGCATAATCCAATTAGTACCCCAAGGATCAAGGCCAAGGAGCAAGTCTGCAGCACGAACTGCCTCAACGATTGCAGGCGTGCGCGAATCCATGACAGCGCATGTCAATCCCATAGCCATTGCAGCTGGCAAAAATGCTGCATTGAGCGCATGACGATGTGGAAGACCAAATGAGATATTCGATGCTCCTAGAGTCATATTGAGGCCGTACTTTTCACGGATTAAATAGATTGTCTCTAGCGTGTTCTTTACTGCATCTGGATCTGCGCCAACTGTCATTGCAAGTGGATCAATGACTAGATCCTCTAGAGGAATGCCGTGCTTTTCCACGGTACGAACGATCTTTTCAACAATAATCATGCGCTCTGCAGCCGTTTGTGGAATTCCAGTTTCATCATTAGGCAGCGCAATAATGGCTGCCCCATGTTTTTTGATTAGAGGAAGCACTAGCTCCATACGATCATCTTCACCAGTAACACTGTTAACAAGTGCTTTACCTTGGTAAGTCTCAAGTCCTGCCTGTAGAGCTTCAATAACTGAAGAATCGATACAGATAGGTAGATCAGTTAAAGATTGAACCAAGGTGATTGCCTTGGCGATCAGCTCTGGTTCATCGGTAAGTGGAACACCCATATTCACATCTAATACATCAGCCCCACCTGCAACTTGGGCGGCAACATCTTTTTCAATGGCAGAGAGATCACCAGCACGAAGTTGTTCTTGAAACTTCTTGCGCCCCGTTGGGTTGATGCGCTCACCGATAATAACAAATGGCTGGTCATGGCCGATTGTTACCGTTTTTCCAGGCGAAGTCAGGGTTGTGTGCATAGGGGCTCCTAGTTAGTTTCTTGGTTTCTGTCCGAGGTCATACATAAAGCGTTCTAATGAATCATCATGTCTAAAATCTGTGACGTGCAAGCCACGCACTGAGGGCAAAGTCATTGCATGCTTGGCTAGTTCCACAGTTAATTTGTATGCCTCTTCAGCTTGATCTGCTGCCGATGAGACTCGGTTGATTATGTCCTGCGGTATATCGATTCCAGGCACCTTGTCATGCATAAACGACATTGGCTTGGAACCCTTAACCAAAACGATAGTTGGAATTAACTTTAAATCAGGAGCAATCTTGGCAACACCAGCACAGAACTTTTCAAGGCGATCTGAGTGATAACAAATCTGTAGTTGGAGATATTTTGCACCAGCTCGGTATTTCTTCAGTGCGCGCTCAATTCGATAATCAAATGGGGGAGCAGCTGCGTTTTCAACTGCGCTGATATAGAAATCTGGGGCAGGATCGATCTTGCGCCCTGAAAGGTATTTTCCAGTAGTGATAATTCGGGCGATATTAATAGCTTGGGTGCTATCAATATCAAAGACTCTACGGCTCTCTGGTTCATCACCGGCAGTCACATCATCACCTGTTAGAAGTGAGATGTTGTCAATGCCATGTAGTGCTGCGCCCATCATGTCGGCTTGGATAGCTAAACGGTTTTTATCACGGCAGACAATCTGCATGATGGGTTCAATTCCATGCATTTTCATGGCAATTGCAGAGGCGGTATTAGAGGCATGGGCATGCGCCGCTGGGTTATCTGTTGCATTCACACCAACAAACCACGGTGCTAAACGGGCAGCGTTCTTTTCAACCTTTGCCATTCCGCCACCATCAAGTGCTGGGAATTCAGATGTAAAGACAACTTCGCTAGTGTTTTCTAACTTTTCGCGCATTTGTGACATTAGTGCCCACCATCTGTAGTTGACCAACCGGCAGGTGTTTGCTGATCGCGCTTTGTTACCAAGTTAATCCACGATGAAGATCCTTGGAGGCGCATATCTACTGGAGGACGTAGTTCGTTGAAGTGGTCCTTCCATACAGTTGGCAAAGGCAAATAGACTTTTCGGTCATATGCCTTAAGCCACACACATTGCATATCTGGAATAACTTCACAGTTACCGTTTTCGCGCACACCACCACATGGTCCGTTGCGAAGAGTCTTTGGACATGTCATTGGACATGTCATACCTGTTGAGTGCAGGACACATTGCCCACACATGCGACAGTCCCATACGGGCTTCTTTAAGACATGCTCAACAAAAGGTAGTAGTTTTTTTAACATATTTGGACCTTATACAGAAACCGTTGCGCGCTTTTTAGCAATAAGATCCTTAGCAATGCGCACTGCAGTAGATGCATCTGCTGCAAAGCCATCGGCTCCAACAACATCGGCATATTCCTGAGTAACAGGTGCTCCGCCAACCATGATGATTACTTGGTCGCGTAGACCAGCTTTGGTAATTTCATGAATGTTGACCTTAAACATTGGCATTGTTGTTGTTAAGAATGCTGACATACCAACGATGTCTGGCTTGTGCTCAATAATTGCGGCAACGAATTTCTCTGGTGGAACCTGCACACCTAAATCAATAACTTCAAAGCCGGCACCTTCGAGCATGATATTGACAAGGTTCTTGCCGATATCGTGCACATCGCCCTTTACTGTGCCCATCAAGTATGTTCCAACGGTTTCAGCACCAGTCTCAGCTAGCAATGGACGCAACACATTGAGCGCTCCTGACATCGCCTTTCCTGAAATAAGCATCTCTGGAACGAAGAAATCTCCGCGCTCAAAACGTGCACCAACTTCTTCCAATGCTGGAATCAGGGCATCAAAGAGGATGGCGCTAGGCGTCATTCCATCAGCGATGCCTTGGTTGGTCAGTTCGAGAACTGCTGGAGCATTTCCGACAAGGGTTTCGTCAAAGAGAGCTTTGATAATCTCGTCATGTGTCATGCTGCACCTATCTTTCCATCGTGGTTTGCTTGAAGTGTTGCGATCTCATCAATAATCATCTCACCGATCTTGATTAAATCTTTCTGAGTCAATCGAGTAGATGGACCAGAAACTGAAATTGCACCAACTACGCGGCCATCGTGCTCACGGATAGGTGCTGCTACTGCTACTAGACCCTCTTCTAACTCATCGATGATGATGGCAAAACCTTTTTTGCGCACAACCTCTAACTCTTCCAAGAGTTTTGTGCGAGAAGTAATTGTCTTGGCTGTGCGCTTTTCTAGACGCCCAGCTGGAATAGTGACGGCTGCGTATGCAAGTAAAACTTTGCCAAGTGCTGATGCGTGATAAGGAACAGATTTTCCAACCCAGTTGGTTGCAGATAAGAGGTATTGACCATCTACTTGGTCGATTAACTTAAGGTCGCCATTGCCTGGAACTGCCAAGTTAGAGGTTTCACCAGTTCTATTAGCTAGAACTTCTAAAATTGAGTGCATGCGCGTCACAAGAATGGAGTCGTGGTTTTGTCCACGAGCAAACTGAGTAAGAACTGAACCGGCGATATAGGCACCGTTGCGATCGCGCAGCAATAATCCTTGGCGCTCAAGTGCACTTAAGATTCGAGATGTTGTGCTCTTTGGTAATCCATAAATGCGAGCAAGTTCAGTAAGAAGTGGAGGAGTATGTGATTCCAAAATGTGAATCAAGAGTGAAGATGCGCGATCAATTGCTTGCGTGCCGCTATGAAGTTCAGCCATCTCACACCCCCCTTACAAGGTTCCACTATATGGAACCATAGTTCCATAACTTAAGAGTATTCTCGTGCGTGTTCGAGGTCAATAGCGCCACGACGCTATTAATATCGAACTACTACTACAGGTGAGGAATTAACCGTGAGCTTTATTAACAAGATGCCCCGCTATGAAATCTTGAGCGAAGAATCGATGGCAACGCTGACCCTTGGCTGGAAGCGCATCGTTTCGGAAATCGGTATCGAGTTCATGAGCCCATGGGCAATCGATCTTTTGCGCGAAAACGGTCAGACTGTAGAAGGCGATAACGTTAAATTTGATCCTGAGTGGATTTTGAAGCAAGTTGCTAAGTCTCCAAGCCAGTTCAACTTGCAAGCACGCAATCCAAAGAACAATGTTCAAATCGGTGGAGACTCAATGGTCTTCGGTGGTGTGTATGGCCCACCATTTGTTCGCGAAGGCGATGTTCGCCGCGATGCAAGCTTTAAGGATTATGAGAATTTTTGCAAGTTAGCTCAAAGCTATGACGCTCTAGATAGTGTTGGCGGTGTTGTCTGTGAGCCTAATGATTTATCACTTGATTCACGCCACTTAGATATGGCATATGCAGCAGCAACTCTGACCGATAAGTTCTTTATGGGTAATGTTGTAACGGCCGAGAATGCAAAAGATGTTATTGCAATGTCTGAAATTATTTTCGGTGGCCGTAAAGCAATTGAAGACACCCCAGCGCTTATTTCTCTGGTTAACTGTAATTCTCCACTTCGCTGGGATGATCGCATGCTGGACTCTTTGCGTGAATATGTTCTTGCAGGTCAACCAGTAGTTGTCACACCATTCTTACTAATGGGTGCAATGAGCCCAGTAACAATTCCAGCAACACTTGCGCAGCAAATTGCCGAAGCGCTCACTGGTATCGCACTTGCTCAGACTCTTAACCCTGGATGCCCTATTGTCTTTGGTTCATTTCTTTCAAACATTGATATGCAATCAGGTTCACCGCAGTTCGGTACTCCTGAATCAGGTATTGGGCTGCTTTGTACTGGCCAAATCGCACGTAGCTTCAACCTTCCTTTCCGTGGAGGCGGTGGCTTGAACTCATCACAAACTGTCGATGCGCAATCTGCCTATCAAACAATGATGACCATGATGCCAACGTTTTTATCTGGAACCAACTGGGTGATGCACACAGCTGGCTGGTTAGAAGGTGGACTTGTCTCTTGCTATGAGAAGTTCGTTGTAGACATTGAAATTCTTCAATCCCTGATGACTGAGTTCACTCCGCTTGAATTTAACGTTGAATCCCTAGCCTTTGATGCTCACCTTGAAGTAGGCCATGGTGGTCACTTCCTTGGTGCTGCCCACACCATGGAGCGATTCCGTGACTGTTTCTACCGACCATTTTTAACAAATAGCGATAACTATGAGCGCTGGATGCGACTTGGGGCAAAGGACACGAAGATGCGCGCCTCCGAGATTTATGTGAAGAAGCTTGAAGAGTATGTGCAACCAGAGATGGATCCACGTATGAAGCAAGAACTCGATGAGTTTGTGGCAAAGCGCAAGAGCCAACTAGATTAAGTAAATGGTCGCAACGCTCTATATCAATGGTGCTTGGAAGCAGGCATCAGATGGTGGGGCACACGATGTGCACAGCCCGCATGATCAAAGCGTTGTTGCAACCGTTTCACAGGCCACACAAGATGACGTTCTAGATGCCATCACTGCCGCCCGCACATCTTTTGATTCAGGAATCTTTACTTCATGGAGCTTTGCCGAGCGCAGTGCGTTAGTTGCAAAAATTGCTGATCTATTAGAGCGCGACTTGAAAGCAATTGCTAAAAAAGAAAGTGATGACACAGGAAAGCGCATCATTGAAGCTGAATATGACATTGCAGATGTCATCGCTACTTTCCGCCACTTTGCCTCCCTTGGTTTAAAGCAACATGATCGCGTTGTAGATGTGGGTATTTCGCATGTTAATAGCCGCATCGTTCATGAGCCTCTAGGTGTGTGTTCACTCATTGGTCCATGGAACTACCCACTTCTACAAATTGCGTGGAAAGTAGCCCCGGCCTTAGTGGCTGGATGTTCTTTCATTGTTAAGCCATCAGAGTTAACACCGCAAAGTGCCATTGCGCTGATGCGCGCTATTGAAGAGGCTGGCACACCTCAAGGTGTTGCAAACCTAGTTTTGGGTCCAGGCTCTGTTGTTGGTCATCATTTAATTAATGATCCACGCGTGGACATGGTTTCTTTCACTGGCGGCTTAAATACTGGTCAAACAATTATGAAGGCAGCGGTTTCAACAGTTAAGCGCTTGGCGCTAGAGCTAGGTGGAAAGAATCCACATATTATCTTTGCTGATGCAGATATAGATGCAGCAATTGATAACGCAGTAACTGCCGCCTTTTTGCACTCAGGCCAAGTCTGTTCTGCCGGAACACGTTTAATTGTTGAGCGCTCCATTCATGATCGCGTAGTTAAAGAGATTGTGCGAAGAGCAGGTCAGATTCGCCTTGGAGGACCTGATGATTTAAGCGCGGAAACTGGACCACTTATTAGTAAGTCACATCTAGAGGGTGTCATTAAGTATGTTGAAAAAGGTATTGCCGAAGGTGCCACATTATTAGTTGGCGGCAAGCGCAGCGAAAGCAGTGAGCACGCAAATGGTTGGTATTACCTGCCAACCGTTCTAGATAACTGCGATACAACAATGTTTTGCGTGCAAGATGAATCTTTTGGTCCTGTGATGACAGTGGAAGTTTTTGATACCGAGGCAGAAGCAATTGCTATTGCTAATGACACACCATTTGGTCTCTCAGGTGGTCTGTGGTCAAAGGATGCAGACAAAGCTGCTCGCGTTGCTAGCGCTCTTCGTCACGGAACTATCTGGGTCAATGACTTTGGGCCATATAAGCCAGCTGCTGAATGGGGCGGATACAAGCAATCTGGCATCGGCCGCGAATTAGGTGAGCATGGTTTGGGCGAATACCTTGAAATCAAACACATTTGGACTAACAATGCTCCTAGTAAATCTGGTTGGTTTTCAGATGGGGGAGAAGGATAAATGGCTTCTGGCGCACCAATGATTTCTGTGAAGAATCTCTGGAAAGTTTTTGGCGCCAACGCTGACAAGGTAGTCGGTTCACCATTAGTTGATCTCTCTCGCTCAGATCTTCGTGCACAAACCGGTAACACTATTGCGGTTCGCGATGTTTCATTTGATGTCGCCCCAGGTGAAGTATTCGTGGTGATGGGTCTTTCAGGATCCGGTAAATCTACTCTGGTTCGTTGCATGACCCGATTGATTGAGCCAACTCAAGGATCAATGGATTTTGAAGGCGAAGATATTTTGAAAGTTGATAATGCCCGCCTTCGCGAGCTGCGTAAAACACGTTTCTCAATGGTCTTCCAACACTTTGGTTTATTGCCTCACCGCAATGTCATCGACAACATTGCTTACTCACTTGAAATTAATGGCGTTAACAAAGCTGACCGACATAAGCGAGCAAATGAAGTAATTGAACTCGTTGGCTTGCAAGGCTATTCACATGCATATCCAGAACAACTCTCTGGTGGAATGCAGCAGCGCGTTGGTCTAGCACGTGCATTGGCAGTAGATCCTCAAGTTCTTTTCCTAGATGAACCTTTCTCAGCCCTTGATCCACTTATTCGCCGTGATATGCAGCAAGAAGTAATTCGCCTGCACCGTGAACTGGGTAAGACGATGGTTTTTATTACACATGATTTATCGGAGGCTGTAAAAGTAGGTGATCGCATTGCAATCATGCGAGACGGCGCAATCGTCCAAATCGGAACACCTGAGGATCTAGTAGCTAATCCTGCAGATGAGTACGTAGCAAACTTTGTGCGCGATATTGCCAAATCTCATGTTTTAACCCTTAAGCACTTAGCTAGAAAAGCTCAGGCTGGTGAAGCCACAGATGGACCAGAACTTGCAGCTAACACGATCATCCGTGATGCCGCACAGGTAATTTTAGAATCCCACAAACCAGTACGGGTCAATGACAATGGCACCGCCCTTGGAATTGTCTCTAGCGAGGATGTTTTGCGGTTAATTTCTGGTGGCGCTTAATGAAGGTTCGTAAGTCCTATCTATTACTCGGCTCGGTAACAATCTGGATTTTACTGGGCCGTTTATTACACGGCAAAAATACTCTGCAGATAGATACCTATGAAAACACTGCATTCACCAGCTTTGTAGGCCAAAAGGCGCTGGATCTTCGCGGCAACCGAACTGAGAGTCCGGCATTTATCTATTTCTTTAACCCTATTCGTGGAGTCATTGATGGTTT
Source organism: Actinomycetota bacterium (assembly GCA_041181205.1). Taxonomy (GTDB): domain Bacteria; phylum Actinomycetota; class Actinomycetes; order Nanopelagicales; family Nanopelagicaceae; genus Planktophila. The sequence goes on from JBEGPY010000005.1 coordinate 13,744, forward strand.
TGTTCAAGGAATTAGAAATCTCATTGCAGTTCCAGCTCCTAACTCACTGATTCCAATTATTGGTTGGCTAGGAGTTGTTGGAATCATTGCCTTTGTTGTCTTTGCAACCAGCCAATGGCGAACCATGCTGTTGTCAGTTTCATTGTTGCTGGCTTGCGGTGCGTTGGGAATGTGGCAGTTCACCATGGACTCAATCGCCATGACGTTAGCGGCGGTGCTTCTTTCTCTGGCAGTTGGAATTCCGCTGGGTATTTGGGCGGGGTTATCTGATCGCGCATTAAAAATAGTTACACCGTTTCTAGATTTAGCCCAGATCTTGCCAACCCTTGTTTATATGGCACCGATTGCACTGGTCTTTATGATTGGCGCGGCTTCGGCCACGATTGCAACAATGATCTATTCCATTCCCATAGCTATTCGCATCACAAGCCATGCAATTAGAAATTTGAATCAATCTCCGATTGAAGCTGCAGAGTCAATGGGCTCCACACAAAAGCAGACGCTGAGAAAAGTTCAGATTCCAATGGCTAAGCAGATGATTGTTCTAGGAATTAATCAAACAGTTATGGCTGCAGTTTCATTCGTTGTAGTCGCAGCACTCATTGGAGCACCAGGACTTGGTAAGCCCGTTATTGAAGCTTTGATTATTCGAAACGTAGGACAGGGCTTTGTGGCTGGATTAGCAGTAGTTTTCTTGGCTATTTTGTTGGATCGCAGCACCAGTGCTGCAGCCAAGCGACAAGACACTTTTATTCCACCGACGCAGAAGCAGCTCAAAGTAAAGCGAATAACCCTTATCGCTGGGGGAGTACTTGCAGTCACTTCTGTGTTCATGTCTCGCACAATGTTGTGGGCGGCGGTTTGGCCAAAGGAGATCAACATTGCGCCCCAGGTTGCCAAAGTTACTAATGATGCAACGGCTTGGATATTAGAAAACCTCACAATATTTACTGTTGGCTTTAAAGATTTCATCTCTTATTCCATCCTCAATCCTTTGGAAACTCAGCTATCTGCATCCCCTTGGTATGTAACCGTTGCCATGATTGTTGCTTTAGCATTCATTATTAGTGGGACTAGAACAGCGATTTTGGCATTTGTTCTAGCTATGGCAATTGTCTTATCTGGCCTTTGGTATGAAGCAATGCTGACTCTGACCCAAACAATTGTTGGATGTTTACTCACAATGATCATTGGTCTTGCACTTGGTATTTGGACTGGTCGCAATGATCGAGCAGAACGAGTACTACGACCATTTCTTGACGCTGGACAGACATTGCCAGCATTTGTTTATTTAGTTCCGATGTTAGGTTTATTTGGACCAACCCGCTTTACAGCAATTGCCACAGGTATCGTCTATGCCATTCCTGTGGTGGTGAAGATTGTGTGTGAAGGAATCCGCGCTGTCCCACACTCACTCGTTGAAGCAGCAACGGCTGCAGGATCCACAACGCGCCAAATCATTACAAAGGTCCAACTACCTGCGGCAAAGAAAACTATTTTGCTAGCAACCAACCAAGGTCTGATCTATGTGCTGGCTGTAGTTGTCATTGGTGGATTCGTTGGTGCTGGTGGTCTTGGTTATTTAGTAATTGTTGGTAACTCCAAGCCAGAACTACAGGGCAAGGGTCTTATTGCAGGTGCAGCCATCTTGCTTCTAGGTGTTATTTTCGACCGGATTATGCAAGCCGGCGCTCGTCGTTCCGCATAAATTCTGCGAAATAGCCCCCTCAATCACTAGCCCTTGGCCCATACCCGCCCTAGGCTATGGGCAAAACTTATAACTCTTTAGGAGGGTTAATGAAATCACTATTCGGTCGCCGCTCGGCAATCGTTACTGTCGTAATTGCAGCAGCCTTGATTTTGTCAGGTTGCAGCAAGAGCGTTAACGATTCTGCAGGCGAAGCCTCAGGAGATTGCGGTTCATACGCAATTGCAATGCACGCATGGGGCGGTTACACAGCTTCAGCACAGGTAGTTGCAGAAATTGCTAAGAAAGAATTAGGTTGCACAATCACTCAGACAACTCTGGATGAGGGTCCAACTACTTATGATGCAATGGAAGCTGGAACAATCGACGTAGTAATCGAAGATTGGGGCGGCGGACGTTGGAAGGACTGGACTGATCGCGGAGCTGTAGTTGAGGCTGGCGAAAACGGAAACATCGGAATTATCGGTATGTATGTTGCGCCATGGATGGTTGAAAAGTATCCAGACATCGTTGACTCAAAGAATTTGAACAAGTATGCAGCTCTATTTAAGACTGCAGACTCAGGTGGCAAGGGTGCATGGTTTGAAGGTCCAGCTGGTTACACAACTATCGGTGAAAAGATGGTTGGTGCTAACAAGTTAAACTTCAAAGTTATCTTCTCTGGTTCAGAGGCAGCTCTAGTTGATGGCTTCATGAAGGCAGAAGCAAACAAGACACCATTCATTGGTTATGCATGGCAGCCTTGGACACTTCATTCCAAGCTTCCAACACTTGAAAAAGCTCGTGTTGTTTTCCCTGCTAATGACTGGAGCGATCCAGCGGCGGCAAGTGGTCTAACCGACTACCCATCAACACCACTGATCAAGTTGGTCTCTAAGAAGCTCAATGATGCTAATGATCCATTTACTTCACTTGTTAAGAACTTCAAGTGGACTAATGCTGATCAGAACGGTGTAGCTGCCGATCTTGAAGGCGGAATGACAGCAGAAGCAGCGGCTCAGAAGTGGATCGATGCTCACGCCGATATCGTTAAGACATGGCTCAATAAGTAATAAAGTAATCTAAGAAGCAAGGCCCTTACTCGGTGGAGTTCACTGAGTAAGGGCCTTGCTTTATTAGTAGACTTTCGCCTATGAGCGCGCAATATGACTACATCATCGTTGGTGGTGGATCAGCGGGCTGCGCTTTAGCTAATCGCTTAAGTGAGAATCCCAATCACAAAGTTCTAGTCCTTGAAGCTGGACGTCGTGACTGGTTATGGGATGTATTTATTCATATGCCTGCAGCCCTAGCTTTTCCAATCGGTAGCAAGTACTACGACTGGATGTATGAATCAGAGCCAGAGCCACACATGAATAATCGCCGCATCTATCATGCACGTGGCAAAGTATTAGGTGGATCTTCTTCCATTAATGGTCAGATCTGGCAGCGCGGTAATGCAATGGATTATGAGCGCTGGTCTAAAGATCAAGGAATGTCTAACTGGGATTACGCTCATTGTTTGCCGTATTTTAAAAAGATGGAGAACTGTCTAGCAGATCCTAAGTCTGCATTTCGTGGAGATGACGGCCCACTCAAGTTAGAGCGCGGACCAACTAAGGGTCCACTCTTTGCTGCATTCTTTAAAGCAACCGAGCAAGCTGGTTATCCCCGCACTGATGATGTCAATGGATATCGCCAAGAAGGCTTTGCTGCCTTTGATCGCAACGTTTATCGTGGGCGTCGTTTGAGTGCTTCTCGTGCTTATTTATATCCAGTTATGAAGCGCAAGAACTTAAGCGTTAAGGTTCGTGCACATGTAACTAAGGTTTTGTTCGATGGAACTACTGCCACAGGCGTAGAAGTGCTCATCCGTGGTAAGAAGCACGTCTTTACATCCCGTGAAGTAATTCTCTCAGGTGGCTCAATTAACACCCCACAAATTCTTCAACTCTCTGGTGTTGGTAAAAAGGAAGATCTAGAAAAACTAGGCATTAAAGTTGTTAAGGACTTGCCAGGTGTGGGTGCAAATCTGCAAGATCACTTAGAGGTCTATGTTCAATACAAGTGCAAGCTTCCTGT